>JAJFMS010000743.1 GCA_020696885.1 Armatimonadota bacterium
CTCGATGATGGCGCGGTGCCGCTGGATCGGCGGCTGGTCGTGCGCGAGGCGGTCGAGGGCCTGGGTGGAATACAGGATCGGCGCGAGGGGGTTGCGGAGCTCGTGGGCCAGCATGGAGAGGAACTCATCCTTACGCCGGTGGGCCTCCGCCAACTCCTCCGTCTGCTGCCGCAGCTCTTCTTCCAACCGTCGGCGCTCCGTAATCTCCGCCTGCAGCGCCGTGTTGGAGCGCACGAGGTCGGCGGTGCGGGCGTCCACGCGCATTTCCAGCTCCGCGTTGGATCGCTCCAGCGCTTCCTGGGCCTCCCGGAGCGGCGTGAGGTCGGACACTACCCCGCTGCAGGTGTTCCGGGCGCCTTCCACCGGGACGTGGTTGAGTGAGACCATCGTCGGCACCCGGCGGCCGCTGCTGTGGATCAGGGTCATCTCGCTCCGGTCGTTGCTCTCGAGGCCGGCGGTCAGCAGCGTTTCGAAGCGGCTCCGGTCCGCGGGGGCCACGAACGAGCGGAAGGCGAGGCCGGAGACCTTCTCCAGCGGCCGCCCGACCAGGTTTGCGAAGCGGGTGTTGGCGAAGAGGATCACGCCGTCCGCTCCCAGGGTGAGAGCTCCTTCGTTCAGCATCTCGAAGAGCACGCGGTAGGTGTGGTCGGCGCCCTTCAGCGTGTAGACCTGCTCGCGCTCGCCGTTGCGCACTACCAGGGCGTCCACCTGTCCCGTGCGGATGGCGGTCAGGGTATCCAGCGCCTCTTCGAGGCGGATACTCAGGTCATAGAGTCCAATCAGCTCTTCGTCTTCCGCGATGGCTGCGCTCATAAGGCTCCCTGCTCCGGAGGAGACGGCCGCGGCTCCAGGCCCACCAGGAGCTGCTGGACGCTGGAGAAATCCCCGGTGATCCGGCGGAGCGGACCCGGCGCGCGGCGGATCAGCGTGGGCACGGCTACGAGCTGCGCCTTCTGCGCCAGGTCCGGCTGCTGGTAGATGTCCACGACCTCCAGCTCGTACCGCCCGGGCAGGTACCGTTCGCAAACGGCCCGGAGGTTCGCCAGAGCCTGGATGGACCGGGGTGCGTTGCCGGCCACGTAGAGGCACAGCACAAACCGCCCCGCCGGCGCTAACGGTGGCTCGGCCTCCAGCGTAGCCCCGATCCGGCCACGGTCTGCCGGCAGATTCTCATCGTCCTGGGGAGTGGTCATTCTCACGGTCCTTTCGTCGCGTCGACCCGTGTGAGGTCCAGTCCCATCAGGACCCGATCCGTATTCGAGAGATCGCCGATGACCTTGCGGACCGGCTGCGGCACCCTCCGAACCAGCGTGGGGATGGCCAGGATCTGGTCCGTACGCGCGAGCTGGGGGTTCTCCAGCAGGTCGATCACTTCTACGCTGTAGCGCCCGGCGAGGTGGTCCTCGCAGAAGCGGCTCAGATTGGCCCGCGCGGCGATGCACTTCGGTGTCTGTCCGGCCACGTACAGCCGCAGCTCCCACATGTCCTCGCGGATGGGAGCGTCACCCGGTGGCAAGGGTGCTGATGTCATATCGCCTGCCTATTCTCAATCGGCCCCCGATAGACGTCCAGGACCTGCACACCGCGGGAGGACAGCGTGTATTCGCGAAGCTGCTGGGAGTGGTCGGTCCCCCGGGATTTCAGCACGTAGAGGGTGCGCCGCCGCTCGCCCGCGCTTTGCATCATCTGGAGGAGCAGCCAGGTGTCCATCAACGACGCGACCTCGGATTCGCTGCTCTCGGGGGCCGCGCCACCGGAGGTGAGGCTCGTGAACACTGCTGTAATCTGCCGGCATTTGAGCGCGTCCACCAGCCGCATCAGCATCGCCCGCACCTCGTGCGGGGTGCCGGAAGAAGTGAAATTGGTGATCGGGTCCAGCACCACCAGGTCGGGCTGGAACTCCTCGATCTGCTGGTGGATGGCGGCCAGGTGCGCCTCCAGCCCATACAGCGTGGGCCGCGCGGCATGGAACCGGAGCAGCCCGCGCTCCACCCAGGGCTGCAGGTCGATCCCGATCGACTGCATGTTCCGGAAGATCTGGTCCGGGGATTCCTCAAAGGCAAAGTAGAGGCAGCGCTCGCCGCGCCGGCACGCGGCCTCCGCACAGTGCGCCGCGATGCTCGTCTTGCCGGTGCCGGCCATGCCGGAGACCAGGGTGCTGCTGCCCCGGTAGACTCCACTGCCGAGCATCTCATCCAATGCCGTGACCCCCGTGGGAACTCGCTCCCGGGACGTGGCATGCTCCAACCCCAGCGAGGTGATCGGCAGCACGCAGAGGCCGTGCTCCGTGATCAGGAACGGATACTCGTTGGTTCCGTGCGTGGAGCCGCGGTATTTCACGATCCGCAGGCGGCGGGTGGACACCTGCTGCTGGATACGGTGGTCCAGCACGATCACACAGTCGGAGACGTATTCTTCCAGGCCGTGCCGGGTGAAGGTTCCGTCGCCGCGCTCGGCGGTGATGACCGCCGTGACGTCTCTGTCCTTGAGCCAGCGGAACAGCCGCCGCAGTTCCGCTCGGAGGATCGCCTCGTCCGGCAGGCCCGCAAAGAGGACCTCGAGCGTGTCCAGCACCACCCGCCGCGCCCCAATGGCGTCGATGGCGAAGCCGAGGCGAAGAAAGAGACCGTCCAGGTCGTAGTCGCCGGTCTCGTCGACCTGGCTCCGCTCTACTTCAATGTAGTCGAGATCGAGCTTTCCCTGCTCACGGAGCTCCTGCAGGTCGAACCCGAGCGACGCGACGTTCTGGATTAGCTCCTCGTCCGTCTCCTCGAACGCCACGAACAGCCCCGGCTCGTTGAACTCCACGGCGCCGCGCACCAGGAACTCCACGGCCAGCAAGGTTTTGCCGCAGCCGGCGCCGCCGCAGACCAGGGTGGGGCGTCCCTGCGGCAGCCCGCCCCCGGTGATCTCGTCCAGGCCCCGGATTCCGGTGCACGCCTTCGGGAGGGAGGTGCGGGCGATACGCTTCCTGGCGGCGGTAGGCTGCATCGGTTCAATCACCGGTAAAAACAGAAAAGGACGGCCAGTCAAATGGCCGTCCTGAGGATCCACGGTCAAGATGCTGTGTTACCGCCTGCCCACCTGACCCTCAAGGGCGGCTCCGCAAGCGGCACACTGATTGTTTCCCCAAATCGGACGTGAGAAAACTCCGTACGCCGGGAAACCGACTGTCCAGCCGGCGTATTCCCGTCGATATAGGGAGCGAGCGGCCCGCGGGGTCCAGACTGCCTCCTCGCCAGCGGCCAAGGCTACAGCACCTGGGGAGCGGTTGGGATGAAGCTCGAACTGGAACCATACCTCGAACAGAACGCTCGCTGGCCCGCCGAGGGGCGGCACCTCCTCGCGCAATTCGACGACGAATCGATGGTCGTTTACCAGACCTACTCGCCGGATATCGGCCGGTTCGCGGCAGCCCACGGCTACTTCGGGGGCGAATTCAGCTACTCGCGAATGAGCTGGATCAAGGCTGGCGCAAGCCGTGCCTTCCAGCTTCGACCCCGGGCTGTACGTGGACAAGACCACCTGGAAGCGGGCGGTAGCTCGATCGGACGTGCGGCTTCAGTGGGATCCGGACCACGGCCCCACGGGCCGCCCACTCCGGCGTCGCGCCATCCAGCTCGGCCTTCGCGGGCCGGTGCTGGAGGAGTACGGCCGGCAAGCGATCCTGGAGATCGAGGACATCAGCGACTTCGTGACCGCCCAGCGAGAGGTGGTGCGGTCAGGGAGCCTGGAGCTGCTGCTCACGCCCCGGGAGACGGCTTACACGCCGGTCCCAGCGAGTTCCGCGGCCACCCGGTGGTAGCACCGGTGATGCGCCTTGAGGTGTTCGGTGTTCGGGGAGGCGAGCCGTTGACGTAGGCGTTACGGCTCGCCTCCCCATTCGATGTTCGCAACTCGTAGCTCGCACTTCACCGAAGCCGGTCCCGCGCTACTTGCTGGCGCCGCTGACACGTACCGTCACCTGCGCCTGGCGCGGATCGCTGGTGGTGAGCGTCAGAACACCGTTTGCACGTCCCTTGCCGGAGGGGCTGAAACGCACCCGCAGCCCGAAGCTGCCGAACGGAGGGATGTTCACCGGGAAAGCATTGGCCGAGAACGGGCTCGGCAGGCTGCTCGGGATGACCAGCAGCGACTGGGTGGGGCTCGTATTCTCGATCCAGAGCGTCTGCTCTTTGGACTTGTTGCGCTTCACGTTGCCGAAGTTGAGCTTGCGACCCACCTTGAGGCGGCCGGTGGGCGTCTGTACCGGAGCGCTCTCGGCGTAGGCGGAGAGCCCGCCGTCACTGTGGGCGCGCACGCGGTACCGGTAGATCACGTTCGGAACGATAAACCGATCCGTGTAGGCGCTGACGTTCGGGCCGACGTCCGTGAGCGGGCGCCAGGGGGTGTCTCCCACCTTGCGCTCGATGGAGAAGCCGACCTCGTTGCTGCTGTGATCTTCCCAGGTCACTGCGAGGCGGTCCACTGCCTGGAACTCCGCCACCAGGTTGGTCGGCTGCGCGGGAATCTGGCGGGGCTCGACCAACCGCACGAAGAACCCTTCGGACCCGCCCGCAGCGGCGGGCTGGAACGATCCCAACGTGGTGGCAAAATTGGTGGAGTGGGTGGTGCCCGCAGCGAACAGCTCGCCGTCGCTGCCCAGCGCGAGGGCCGCGACGGAGTCGTCGTCGCTGCCGCCCAGGTAGGTGGTGTACACGAACGCGGTGCCCAGCACGTTCAGCTTAGCAACGAACCCGTCACCGGTGTTCTGCGCGCCTCTCCCGCCGAACGCTGGCTGGAAGGCGATGCGCGTGGGCAGGTTGGCGGAGTCGGTGGTGCCGGCCACGTAGGCGAAGCCGTCCTCACTCACCGTCAGCGCCGTGCCCGCGTCTACCCCGGCGCCGCCCAGGTAGGTCGCGTAGGCGAGCGTGCTGCCGAACGGATCCAGCTTCGCGACGTACGCGTCTCCCTTCCCACCGGGGGTCAGGCCCGGCGCCCCGAAGCTCACCGGGAAGTCGGTAGACTGCGTGCTGCCGGTGACGTAGGCGCTGCCCTCTTCATCCACGGCCACCGCGGTGGCCGTCTCGATCCCGGACCCGCCCAGGTAGGTGGAGTAACCCGGGGTTCCGCCGAACGGATCCAGCTTGGTGATGAACGCGTCCGCCGCGAAGCTGAAGGCGGCGTTGTTCAGCCCCGGCTGGAAGGCGAAGCCGGTAACCGGGAAGTTGCCGGAGATCGTCCAGCCCGTGACGAAGATGGCGTCCAACGAGTCCACCGCCACGCCGAGCGCTTCTTCTCCGCGGCTGCCGCCCAGGTAGGTGCTGTAGCTCAACGCAACTCCGGACGGGCTGATCGCGGTGACGAAGCCGTCCGTCGTTCCGCCCTGGTAGGCACTCTGGAGCGCGTCCGTGGTGGTAGGGAAGTTGGGCGACTGGGTGACGCCGCAGACGACCGCCTCACCGAGGGAGCTCACGGCGAGACCGGTGGCGCGGTCGTCGAGCCGGCCGCCGAGGTAGCCGGAGTAGACCAACTTCTCCCCATCCGCCGCCAGCTTGGTGACGAACGCGTCCTGCCCGCCGTTCTCCCGCGGGTCGAACGACACGGGGAGGTTGGGGAAATCCGTGGAGAGGGTGTAGCCGGTGAGGTAGGTGTTCCCCGCGCCGTCCACGGCGATGCGCGAGGCCACGTCGTCACCACGACCGCCGATGTAGGTGGCGTAGTCCCGGATCCCGGCCGCGCTGAACCGCGCGACGAACAGGTCCCGGTCCGGGCTCTGCCCCTGGTCGCGGAAGTTGTCGTAGGTGTCGTTGGACACCGGGAAATCCGTCGAGGTGGTGGAGCCGGCCACGTAGACCTCGGTCACCTCGCCGGCCAGGTTCCGCGCCACCGCCACGCCGGTGCCGGTCTCACTGGAGCCGCCGCCGACGTAACTGGAGTAATCCAGAAGCGGATCGATCACGAGCGGCCGGCTCCGATCATACGCGCCGAGCTCGAAGCCGATGTCGTTGCTGGCGAGCCGGACATACTCCGCGCTTACCGGCTGCCGCACGCCGTCAACTTCCTGGTAGCACACCGGCTTGCGCAGGGTGAGCCCGCCGCCCTGCGTGGTCACGCGGAGGTCGCCGTCCACGCTCGCCAGCGTCGTCTCCGGGCCGCCTTCCACGTGCCAGCGGATCCGGCCGGCGTCCGCGCCAGGCTGCACCAAAAAGTCGTACTCCAACTCGCGCTGGCGGCCGTAATAAACCAGGTCCACGCCCGGATAGACGTCATGGCTGCGCACCCGCGAGTAGGTCTGCAGGTCTCGCTTCCACCGGTCCGCACTGCGGCCGCGCAGGTAGTTCACCTGCCCCGCCTGCGGACGCTCGCCGGTCACACGTGCCGATTGGCTGGCCCCGTGCAGGCTCATCCGCAGGACCGCGTCTTTCGTCCCCTCGGGACGCCGCAGCCGGAACACCGCTTCCGCCGGCTTGAGGAAGAGGGAGTAGCCGTCACCGCGGGCGAGGTAGCGCACTTGCCGGTCGGTCTGGCCCTGGTTCTCCTCGAAGCTCATCGGCAGCCGCGCCACCTCCGAGAGCCCGGGAACGGGCGCCTGCGAACCTCGCTGCTGGGAGAGCGCGGAGAGACCAAAGAACCCTCCCGCAAGGAGGAGGGCGGCGGCGGTAGCACTCGGGCGGGTAGGCATCGATTTATCTACTTCGATCTCAACCGGATGAATACGGTCGTTAATAGGTGCCGAGGGTA
>JAJFMS010000744.1 GCA_020696885.1 Armatimonadota bacterium
AGATCGGCAACGATGGCCTGGTCAGCCGTTTCGAGGAGAAGCCGGCGCGGCCGCGTTCCCCCTGGATCTTCACCGGCTGCCTCTACCTGCCCCGCCGGCTGATCGGCGCGCTGCCCCGCCGCCGGCCGACCGGCGGCATGAACGCCGGGGACCTGCTGACCTGGTTTCTGCGCCGGGACGAGCGGATCGAAGTGCTGCGCTCCACGGGCGAGTGGCACGACCTCAGCACGCTCGAGACGTACCTGGCGGCCCATCACTCGCTGCTTTCGGAAGCGCGGCGCCAATCGCTGCTGGCTCACGGCAATTTCCTGGAGGGCGTCGTCTACGTCCACCCGTCGGCCCGGGTGGCCGGCTCTGTGCTGGCGGACTGCGTGATCATGGCGGGAGCACGGGTCCGGAACGCACGCCTGACTTCGTGCGTGGTGCAGTCGCACGCCGCGGTCCGGGGCCGCTGTCATTACCGGCAACTGATCTCCCAGGACGCCGTGCTCCCTTTCGAGCGGGTGTAGCGTGTTGCGGGGCGCTCCCCATTCCCCCGGCGGAACCCACCTGCTGCCCGGCCGGGACTGCCCGGTAAGGGCCGACCGAACCGAGGCGACATGAAGGTTCTACTTTTGATTCCCAGTGCCCTGAAGAACGACGTAGCAGCGGACGTCACCGCGGATCGGCACCCGCGAATGGACTATCACGCGCTCCGAGACGGGCTGCATGCGGCCGGGGCGCAGGTCGATCTATTCGACTACGACGCGGTGAAGCGAGAGCGGGATCCGTGGGTCCGGCTAGCGCTGCGCTGGGCGGGCGCGGACGTGGCGCTCGCACTGCTCGGCTTCCAGCAGCGGCGGGGCTACGACGCCCTCTTCAGCAACGGCGAGAACGTCGGCATTCCGCTCGCGCTGCTGCTCAAGACCGTGCGGCAGCGCCCCGGCCACGTAAGTATCGGTCACCGCCTCTCCGCGGGTAAGAAGCGGCTGTTCTACCGGCTGCTCCGGGTGCAGAACGAGACCGACTCGATCTTCGTCTACGCGCGGACGCAGCTCGAGTATGCGAGTAGCCAGCTTGCGATCCCCCGCGAGAAGCTCTCGCTGATCGCGTTTCACGCGGACGCGCAGTTCTATCGGCCGCTGCCCGACGAGCCGGTAGCCCCGGAGCAGATCTGCGCCGCCGGCCTCGAATGGAGGGACTACCCCACCCTCATCGACGCCGTGGAGGAGATGCCGGACCTCCAGGTGCGCCTTGCCGCCGCTTCCCCCTGGTCGAAGCACCGCGATGAGACCAGTGATCGCCGGCTGCCCGCGCACGTGCAGGCGCGCCGGTACTCCTATGGGGAGCTTCGGGAGCTCTATGCCCGCTCCAGCTTTGTCGTGGTACCCCTGTATGAAAACGACTTCCAGGCGGGCGTTACCACGCTGCTGGAAGCGATGGCGATGGGCAAGGCGGTAGTGGTCACCCGCACCACCGGGCAGACCGACGTGGTGATGGACGGCGTGACCGGGCTGACGGTGGCGCCGGGGGATGTGGACGGCTGGCGCCAGGCGCTGCAGCGGCTGCGGGCGGACCCGGCGCTCCGGGACCGTCTCGGCCACAACGCCCGGCAGTGGGTGCTGGACAACGCCACGCTCGACCGGTGGGTCACGTGCCTCGTGTCCGCACTTCAGGCGTCAGCACGACCGGCGCCTGAGCTCCCGGCGCGGCCGGCCCCGGAGAGAGCCCGGCAGGGGCAGTAGAGACGGTAGTCTGCACAGCAATTGGAGGCCCCATGAGTCGATTACCGGATGTTCCGGACCGGGTGAGAGTACCCGTAGGCAACGTTGAGTTCGATAACGTAACGATGGGCGAAACGGTGCAGCGGATCGTTGCGCTAGCGGCCATCCCGGAGGGACAGGCGCTGGTCTGCACGGGCAACCTGGACCACCTGGTCACCCTCCAGCAGGACTCGGAGTTCCGTGCTGCGTACCAGGAGGCGGATCTGGTGCTGGCGGATGGGATGCCGATCGTCTGGATCTCCCGCCTCGGTCGCGGCCCCGGGCTCAAGGAGCGCGTGGCCGGCAGCGACCTCTTCTGGGAACTGGCACGCGAGTCGCAGCAGTCCGGCCTTCGCCTGTTCTTCCTGGGCGGCTCGCCCGGCTCCGCCCAGCGCGCCGCGGACGCCGTGCAGCTTCGCTATCCGGCCGCCCGGGTGTGCGGCATCTATTGTCCCCCCTTCGAGACCTTCAATACCAAGCAGGAGCAGGAGCGCATTCGCACCCTCATCCAGGCGGCGCGTCCGGACGTGCTCATGGTGGGGCTGGGAGCACCCAAGCAGGAGAAGTGGATCCTGGCCCACCGGGAGCGCCTGGGGGTGCCGGTGAGTATCGGCGTGGGCGGAAGCTTCGAGATGGCGGGCGGAGTGATCAGCCGCGCCCCGCGCTGGATGCAGCGAGTGGGGCTGGAGTGGGTCCACCGGCTGCTCCAGGAGCCGGGGCGGATGTGGAAGCGCTACATCTGCCGCGATCTTCCGCTGTTCGTGCGGCTGGTGCTGGGAGCCCTCGCCCCCCGGAGAGACCCCGGGACCCGCTAACCGGGTATGCGAACCAGAGAACCCCGTAGGCAGCCGCCTCGTGCGGCGTTCGATCCCGGCGACTACCTACGTCAACGGCGGACCCCGATCCCGGAGGCGGGTGGCCGTGATCGAACGGGTATGCGAACCAAGAGAACACCGTAGGCAGCCGCCTCGTGCGGCGTTCGATGACGGCAACTACCGGCGTTAACGGCGAATCCCGCTCCCGAATACGGGCGGCCGTCATCGAACGCGCCACGAGGGCGCTGCCTACGGGGTTCTCTCCTGCGCGCGGGGCGCACCGCCCGCCGCCCGCGCCAGCCGAACTATTTGACGCTCACCGCCGCGGCGTTCTGGTTGATGAAGTACACCCTGCTGCCGTCTGCGCTGGACACGGCTACCTGAAGGCGGTAGGTGCCGACCTTTGCCGGTGCGGTCCAGATATAGCCGTACCACCTCCCCTGCCCAACGCTGAAGACCTCATTCGGCCACGACTTCTGGCCCGCGAGCGCCCCCGCGGCATCGTAGACACGCATCGTCACCAGCACGGTGGGAGGCGGAGCCACCGAGCAGGTGATAGTCGAGGTGAAGGTGGCGGTCTTTCCCCTTGCGATCGACGCCGGAGTGACCGAGCTCTTAGCTCCGAACACCGGCGCCGGCGCCGGGGCTACCGGCCGGGCGGACACCTGCGCTGAAGGCGGGCCTTCGCCCGTCGTGTTGACGCCGGCCACCACGTAGTAGTACGTAGTGCCGTTGGTCACCGCCGTGTCCGCATAGGACGTGCTGGTAACCGGAGCCCCCACCGTGGTATAGGGCCCGCCGCTGATGGTGGACCGCTTCACGCGGTAAGAGGAGGCTCCGGTGGCCGCACTCCAGGTAAGGTCCACGCGGGCGTTGCCGGCCACCGCGCTCAGGCCTAGCGGTG
>JAJFMS010000745.1 GCA_020696885.1 Armatimonadota bacterium
TGATGGCGTAGTCCAGCTTGGCGAGCTTTCCGACCCGGCCTGCCATCATCCGGCCCGCATCCAGCACGATGAACACGCTCTGGCTGCGCTCCACCTCGTACACTCGGGTCATCGGCCGGCTGCGGCGCGCCGTCGCCTTCCAGTCGATCTGCCGGTACTCGTCGTCCGGGGTGTAGTCACGGATGCGCTCGAACTCCGTGCCCCGTCCGGCCAGCCGGGAGCGGTGGACGCCTAGCTCCTCCAGCCGGCTGCGGCGCGCCATTACCTCGTACCGGGCCACCTCGCGGAGGTCCGGGTAGATGCGCACCTCCGTTCCCGCAGCGATCCGGATCTGGCGCACCACCAGGTGCGGATACTGCTGCAGGCGCACGTGGATGTCGCCGAACTGGAAGCGCCCGCGCGCGTTCGGGGTCACGGTGTACGTGATTACGGCTTCCTGTCCGGGCCGCACCGACACCTCACCCGGAAGCCCTTCCACGTCCCAGCCGCCTGGAACCGTATCCGTCACCAGCAGGCGCACCGGGACCCGGGCGTAGTTGGAGACCTTCAGCTCCACCGTCTCCGGCTCGCCCAGCGACAGCCGCGGCGAGACGTGCCGGGAGACGCTCACCTGCTCCGGCTTCACGCCGAAGAAGTAGCTGCCAGCCATCAGCGCGGAGCAGCCGGCGAAATACAGCAGCGCCACCAGGAAGAAGCCCGGCAGCCACACGGCCATCACCGCCGGGATCAACCCCAGCGAGACCAGGAAAAGGAAGCGTCGGCTCGGAATCAAGCGAGGCTCCTACCGGGGCACCGGCACGCGCTGGAGGATCGATCGGACGACGTCGTCGGTGGTGAGGCCGTTGGCCTCCGCCTCCGGCTGCAGCACCAGGCGATGCCGGAGCGTGGGTCCGGCCATTAACTGGATGTCATCCGGCGTCACGAACTCGCGGCCCGCAAACGCGGCAGTGGCCTTCGCTCCTAGCAGAAGGTGGATACCGCCGCGCGGGCCTGCGCCCACCAGGATGTCCTCGGAGTTGCGGGTGGCGGTGATGAGCTCTCGGATGTACGTCACCAACTCGGAGCGCATCGCCAGCTTCTTCACCACCTGCTGGCACTGCTGCACGTCGTGGTTCGTCATCACGGCGCGGATGGAGGAGACCTCCACGTTGTGCGGCTCGCCGCCCTGGTTGTACACCTCCAGCATCCGCTCTTCCGCACTCGGGGCCGGGTAGCCGACCTGGATCTTCATCATGAACCGGTCGAGCTGGGCCTCAGGGAGCGGGTAGGTCCCCTCGTATTCGATCGGGTTCTGGGTGGCGAACACCGTGAACTGCGGCGAGAGCGGGTACGGCTCGCCGTCGATGGTCGCCCGGCGCTCCTGCATTGCTTCCAGCAGCGCCGCCTGGGTCTTGGCCGGGCTCCGATTGATCTCGTCACCGAGCAGCAGATCCGTGAAGATCGGCCCTTTACGGAGCAAGAACTGTCCGTGGGACATGTCGAAGACGTTCGTGCCGATCACGTCGGAGGGCATCAGGTCCGGAGTGAACTGGATCCGGCTGAAGTCCAGGCTCATGGTCCGCGCCAGGGCCCGCACCATGAGCGTCTTGGCGGTGCCCGGCACGCCCTCCAGCAGCGCGTGGCCCTGGCAGAAGATCGCCACCAGCATGGACTGGAGCACCTCTTCCTGGCCCACCACCACCTGCCCAAGCTGCGTGAATACGTCGGAGGTCTTCTGGCTAACGAACTCCAGCCCCTCGTTGAGCTGGCCCGGAAGCAGGGTCAAATCGGTCGTAGTTTCCATAGGTGAGTCTTGCGAATCCTTACTCCAGCCGCCACCGACAGGTTAGAAGCGCGGGGGTGCAGTGCGACCCATACGGGCAGGCTTGCGGGAGAAGGTCGCTCCGCCTTCCACCTTCATCCTTCCGCCTTCATCCTTCATCCTTCCGACTTCCTCTCCCTACTTCCGCGGGCTTGCTCGGCCTTCCTCGCGGCGGTGGAGCGCTTCATCCAACTGCGTGAGGCGCGCGCAGAACTGGAGCGCCTCGGCCTCGTCCAGCTTCTCGCGGGCCAGGGCTGCCTCGGTCTCGATCAGCGCGCCGCGCGCCTCGATGGCCGGCCGGCCGGTGCGCTGCTCGTAGCGGCGGCCCACCTCGTCCAGGTTGGCCCGCCCGTCCAACCGCAGCGCGCCGACCAGCCGCCGGCGGAAGTCCGCGAAGATGGTCGACAGCGCTTCGCGCGGCATCCCCGCTCCCTGGTAGAGCGTCGCCACCGCTTTGACGTACTCGCCGCTGTCCCGGCGGCGATCGACCACCAGCGGCTGCACTTCCCCAAACCGCACACTGCTCCGCCAGAAGAGGAGCCCCACCAGGAGGAGGACGTAGATCAGCACCGGGAGCATCGCCCGCTCGCGCAGGTAGGTCACGAAGCCCCGCTCCACGGCGCGCTTGTGGTATTCGTCGATCCAGAGCTTCCCGCCCGCCGGCGTCAGCCGCGCGATGTTCATCATGAACTCGGCGTTGTCGGCGGTGGCGATCCCCAGGTTCCCGGCGGGGAAGGCGTCGTTCACGGCGACGTAGAGCCCCTTGCCGCGAGCCGCGGAGACCACCTGGGACACGCTCCGATCGCCGTTCTTCTTGACGAACAGCTCCACCCATTCCCCCGCGGGAATGGCGGAGATCGGCGGCTCGACCGCCTTCACGCCTAGCGCCTTCGACATCTCGTCCGGCTGGCGGCCGTACTTGAAACCGAACTCCGTTTGTGTCTGCACCTTCTCCACGCCGCGGGCCAGCACGCTGGGCTGCGTGGGCTCGGCCACCGCTGCGGAGCTCCCCTTCGGCTCGTCCGCGATCAGCCCCAGCGAGACGAACAGATCGTTCGGCTCGCGAGACATCACCACCAGCACATTCCCGGCCTTGACCCACTGATCCAGCGCCTCGATCTCGTGCGGGAGGAGGTCGCCCTGCTGTCCGATCTCCAACTCCCCGCGCAGCTTGATCTTGGGGGTGGGGGCGATCATCACGAGCAGCCCCGGCGCCTTGAGTCGTGTGAGGTCCTGGTCCCAGATCTCCGGCTGGAGACCGGTCTGCTGGTAGAGGCGGTAGACCACCGCCGCGCCTTCGGCGTCCGTCCGCTGCACGGAGTACGGCGGGAACTGGGCGCCGCGCCGCAGGTCTTGCGTCCAGAGGAAGTACGCGCCCGCAAGCAGCAGGCCAATGACGACGGCGAGCGCCGCGATCGCTCCGGCGCCACCTCCGGGTCGGGTGTTGGCGGCCATCGGGCTACTTCCCCCCGACCGGTGCGGGGGTTCCGAGGGCGCGGACGCCCGCTTCGAACACCCGGTAGTTCTCCTCGCCGCACGGGCGCTCGCCGTACCAGACCTCGTCGAAGATCTGGGTCAGCCCGCGGAGGGTATTCCGCTGCTCGGCCTCGCCGCGGAACTGCCGTACGTAGATCCAGTTGGTGAAGGCGCGGTTGTAG
>JAJFMS010000746.1 GCA_020696885.1 Armatimonadota bacterium
CTCCCCGCGCTCTTACCGGGGACGAACGAGGCGCCGGACACGCCGCCCTTCAGCACGGCCTCGCGGGAGTCGAGCAGCAGGCCGCCCTGCTTCTGCGCGCCGCCATGACACTGGATGCAGTGCGCCTTCAGGATCGGCTGGATGTCCCGCGTGAACTCGACCTTGGGCGCGGCCGCTGCACCGCTCGGTGGAGGGAGGCGCCTGGCTGCAGCCGGCGCGGGCTTTCCCCCGAATGCCCCGGCACCGATCGGGATCACGGAGGCCAGGGTGGCCAATGAGAGCAGTCCAAGAGCGCGCATAGTTCAACGATGGTAGGGATGAGATCCACGTCGGAGAGTGGATGCGGTGCCGCAGAAGGGGGCGCCGCGAGACGAAATCCGGCGAAGCGTGACGTAGTGCACCGTCCGTACCTACGACACGCGACCGGCCTCTCAGTTCCAGCGGCGGATATAGAGTTCCTGTAGGCGCTACGTCTACGGACGCGTTTCACGATTGGAGCAACCAGGCGCCTCGGGAGGCGTGGGTTACCCGGGAGCGCGAAATGCGTGCTGCGTGATGCGTAAATAATGTCGCGCCACGGTGGTTTCCTTACGCATTACGGATTACGAATTACGGCCGCCATCATCGCCACTTTGCCCGGATCATGGAACGCACCCTCCATGCGCGCTTCCTTCAGCCCCTACTACAGCATCGACCTGCAGCCGCATCACCAGTTCCCGATGGCCAAGTACCGGGAAGTGCACGCCGCGCTGGTGGCGGACGGGACCCTGCCCGGCGGCGGGCACTCTCCCGAGCCCGCCGCGGACGAACTGCTGTGCCTGGCGCACACGCCGGATTACGTGGCGCGCTTCCGGAGCGGTGACCTCACCGCCCAGGAGGAGCGCCGCCTGGGCTTCCGCTGGAGCCCGGAGCTGGTCCGCCGCGCGCTATACGCCACCGGGGGCACGGTCCTGGCGGCGAAGCTGGCGCTCCAGGACGGCATCGCCGCCAACCTCGCCGGCGGCTCGCACCACGCTTTCGCGGATCATGGTGAGGGGTACTGCGCGTTCAACGACCTCGCGGTGGCCACCCGCTTCGTCCTCCAGGCGGGGCTCGCCCGCCGCGTGGCGATCGTCGACTGCGACGTCCACCAGGGGAACGGCACCGCCGCCATCCTCGGCGACGACCGGGACGTGTTCACCTTCTCCATCCACTGTGAGAGTAACTATCCGTCCCAGAAGATGCCGGGCTCCCGGGACGTGGGGCTGCGCGACGGGGTGGGGGACGAGGAGTATCTCGCGATCCTGGAAAGAGAGCTGGAGACGATCCACCGCACCTTCCGCCCAGACCTGGTCTTCTTCCAGGCAGGAGTGGACCCGCTCGCCGGTGACCGGCTGGGGCGGTTGTCGCTGACCCGCACCGGACTGCGGCTGCGGGACGAGCTGGTCCTGGGGAGCGGCCGGGCGGCCGGCATCCCTACGGTGGTGGTGCTGGGAGGGGGCTACGGGCGGAGGCTGGAGGACACGGTAGCTGCCCACGCGGACACAATCCGGACAGCCGTTCGGTTGGCAGCCGTCACCTGTGGCTCAACTCGCCGCCCACTCACCCCATGCTCAATCAGCCCCGCAGGCTCGGAGGACGTACCGATTGTGGCTATCGAACAAGAGGCTGCCGGAAACCCCGTCTTCTAGGCTTCCCGCATGGCGTTCAAGTGAAAGGAATGAGTTCATTGACTACCAGTCGTAGGAGTCTCCTCGCGGGTCTCGCACCCGCGTTGATCGCTGCAGCCCTGCTGTTGACGTCGCCCTCCGCGGCGTGCGCGCAGGGTGCGGCGCGACTCTTCTCCATCGCCAGCCAGGGAGACAATCCCCACTTGCTGCGGGAGATCGATCCGAACACCGCTGTGACCATTGGTTCCGTGGTAATCAACTACCCGGCCGGAACCGTCCTCGGCGGGACGGGACTGGCCACCAACCCCGTCACCGGTGAGCTCTACGCGCTGCTCCGGATCATGGGACAGACCGGGCGCGAGCTGGTCACGATCGACCCGGACACCGGGGCGACGGTCGACATCGGCAATACCGGCGCACAGTTTGCCTCGCTGGCGTTCGATGCCACGGGAACCCTCTACGGAGTCACCGGCGAGGGCGGTGCGGCGCCGGAGACCCTCTTTACCATCAGCACGACGGACGCGACCAGTTCGCCCGTGCTCCCGCTCGGCAACGGCGGGGATGGGGAGGCGCTTGGCTTCAATCCGGTGGATGGGTTCCTCTACCACGCCTCCGGCCACACCGGCGCGGACGTGTTCTTCGAGCGGATCAATCTCTCCACGCTGGCCGTTACGAACATTCCGGTCGGCGGCACCGCGCTCACGGATGAGGAAACGCAGGCGCTTACGTTCTGGCCGTCGCGCGGGGTCTTCCTCTGGAAGCAGAACCACGGCATCGGGCCGCTGTTTGCAGTCACCGCCGACGGGGTCCCCACGCTGATCGGAGACCTGGACCACCAGTCCAAGGGACTGGCGTTCGTCGGCGGCACCGGAGTGCCCGCCAGCGTGAATGGCGCGGGAACCTACCGGGACGGGCGGAGCGCCGGCACGGTTCGCGTCCAGACGTCCAGCCTGCGAGGCCGGGCTACCGGCCGGGTGGAGTTCAGCGACGCCCGCGCGCGCATCCGCTTCGTGTCGACGCAGATCACCGGCGTAACCGTGAATGGCAACATCGCGACGATCACCGGGTTGGGAGCTATCGGTGGCGGCGCACCTCAACCGTTTACCCTGACGGTCACGGATGGTGCCGGCTCACGCCGGAATCCAGACCTCGTCTCGATCAACGTGGGAGGCCAGGGCGGCTTCTCCCGCACCGTGACGCTAATCGGCAACATCCGGATCCAGACGGCCAATCCTCAGTAGCGCTCTGCTGACCGGCGCAATAATACGGCGAAGGCCCCGGCCCCTGGTGATCCAGGGACCGGGGCTTTTATGCGTCCTGGCTGGAAATCCGACCCACCTGGCACCGAAGCTACCCGCGGCGTGGTATGCCGTCCATGAAAGCAGCCAGCACCAGCCCTGTGGCCGCGGAGACGACCAGCCAGAACGCGAACACGAGGCGGGCGTAGCCGGGATCACGCGTCGATGCTCCAACCGCCACGACGCGGGTGGGGTGCAGTACCAACATCCCCGAAGCGGCCATCCTGGCGCGGGCCTCGTTCCGCGCAGTCCGATCCGGCATCGACGAGGGACTCGTGACGCGCCTGACCTGCTCAAGCATGGCCCGATGAGCGCCGCGCTCGAATCGAATGAAGCTCACTGCGGCCTCGTCCACGCTAGCAATGGCTTCGCTGCGCGTTCGGCCGACAGCAGAGATGCGAATGCGTCCATAGGGGCTGATCGGTTCGGCCGTGAACCGCGACCCCGGCTGGGTTCGTCCACATCGAGCCGCGACAACACCGTGAAACCCCTCTGAACCAATGATGGCGGC
>JAJFMS010000747.1 GCA_020696885.1 Armatimonadota bacterium
GACGTGTTGACCTCGATGGCGATGCCGCTCTCCGCGAGCGCTGCTGCCGTGCGCGTGAACTCCGCCTCGGCGAACGGATCCCCCAGCGCCGGCCCGTAAGCGAGGATCCCGGTGGTGTGGCCAAGGATATCGAACAGGCCACTGCAGGCAGAGGCTCGGATCAGCCGGAAGTACTCCGTGTAATGCCGCTCCGGATCTTCACACCCTCGCCACCGGTACACGTCGTAAATGTGCTGGTTGAGGACGTAGTGCACCGAGCCGATCAGGTAGTCGAACGGGTACGGGGAGAGCGCCGCGCGGTACTCGCCCTCCAGGCCTTCGATGTAGTCCACCTCGAGGCCCAGGAGCACGCGGATGCTCCCCGCATACTTCTGCCGCAGGGCCAGCACTTCCGCTACGTACGGCTCCAACTCGCTCCGCGCCATGGCGGAGCCCGGCTGGGGATGATCCCCCGCCTGCCAGTAGAGCGGCGCGTGGTCGGAGATGCCGATCTCATCCAGCCCCAGCGTGATCGCGGCCTGGATGTACTCTTCGATGCTGCCCGATGCGTGGCCGCAGCGGGCGTGGTGTGAGTGGAAGTCGGAGGAGATCACGAGGTGAGTTTATCCCCCACGGCTTGCGTGTGCCGGAACGGACCGTAGGGGATGGAGATCAGGCGAAGTCCGCGCCCAGGCGGCTGCGCGCGCGCCAGGTGGTAACGCCTCGCACCATCTCTACGCCCGCTGCTGCTAGCAGGACCAGGCCGACGAGAGCCGGTATCAGCAGGATGGCGATGGCCACCACGGCGAGGATCGGGCTGGAGGGCAGCAGCGCCACCGCGGTCCAGACCTCGAGCGCCAGCGAGCCGAGGAAGAACACGATGATCCCCGCCGTCAGCAGCCCCGCGGAGAAGGGTGAGTGCTTTTGTCGGAAATCCTGGTAGAGCGCGCGCGCCAGGGAGAGGAAGCCGAACGTGATCGGGTTGGCGGTCGACAGCAGCCGCTCTTCATCCGCCGTGACCAGCAGATACCGTGCGGCAACCATGTCGTCCCGCGGCACCTGCTCTAGCGGCTGCACGCAGAGAGTGGTGTTGAAGCCGTTCTCTCCCGGATCCCGGAAGGAGAGGTTCCCCATCGTGTCCAGGCGATAGACCCTCCCCCGGTGGCCGGGGGAAGGCAAATCCAGGTAGCCGGTCTTCCGCAGGCGATGGAACTGCGCCTCGCCGAGCACGTCCAGCAGCAACCGCTCCGCGCGCTCCGCGGGGCCTTCGTCGATGGTTGCCACGACGCCTAGCCGCCCTTGATCTGGGGAATGACCACGATCTCACGGGCGGTCGGATCGAAGGTGTGCAGTCGCTCGCCCACGCCGTCCGCATCGATGCGGAATACGCCGCGGCCTTCCGCGAAGGCTCGCTCGATCATCTCCCGCGCGCGGTCCATGGTTGCGGCATCCGCCTCGTTCCACGCCACCTGCGTGTCTCCCTCAGAGCACATCCAGCGAATCACACCCATTGCCTGATCCCCATCTCGATACCGGCGAGGGTCCGGTTACGCCCGTTGCGCTGCGCGGGGACGAACTCGGGATGCCGGCGACTGATCTGTGTTGATGTACGAGAGTCCCTGATCTCCAGGAGGCGGGCGGGTAATTCTCGTAGGATATCAATACCCGCAGGCACCCCGTTCCAAGCATCAGAAACGCCGGGTTCCGCGATCTCGGCTACTACCGGCGGTTATTCACCCCCTTGGTGAGCGTTGGGCTGCGTTATAACCGAGGGAGAGCGTGCCGGAGCTTCGAGCGGCGCCTCGTGTGGGGAGCTCCGGGGAGCTATAGGAAACCGGTTCACCTTCGAGCCGATCCGAACTCGAAGACGAGGGAGCAGGAATGGCGAACGCGAATGGGGCCAGGCCACAGGCGCTGCGGAATGCCGTAGCGCGCGCCGCGACCGGGGAGCAGCTTGCCGGGTTGCTCCGCCAGGAGCGGGAGCGGCTGAAAGAGGCGAGTCTGGCCACCCCGCAGGGGACACGCGTCTGCCGCATCCACTCGGATGCGTGCGATCTGCTCATCCAGCGGATGCTGGAGCTCTCGTTCCCGGACGCCCCGGGGGCCGCGGAAGCCACCCGGCCGCGCATCTCCGTGGTCGCCACCGGCGGTTACGGCCGCCGGGAGCTGTGCCCCTACTCGGATATCGACGTCACATTCATCGTGGCCGAGGATGAGGACCCGCTGCTGGACCAGACGGTCCGCAAGATGTTCTTGCTGCTGATGGAGACGTTCAGCCAGCGCTCCGGGATGAAGGTCGGCTACGGGTATCGAACGCTGAGCGATGCGGCCCAGTTGGACCACCAGACGCAGACGGCGCTGCTGGATACGCGCGTGATCGCGGGCAGCCA
This sequence comes from Armatimonadota bacterium, assembly GCA_020696885.1. The sequence goes on from JAJFMS010000747.1 coordinate 2,370, forward strand.
CGGGCTGAAGGACCGCTTCCTGCAGGAGGTGTTCCGCCACATCTGGCCGGCGGCGTTCGTGCGGCAGAAGGTGCGGGAGCGGCGCCAGGTGGTGGAGAAGCACGGCGGTACCCCCTACCGCATCGAGCCAGAGGTGCGCGAAGGGCCGGGCGGCCTGCGAGACCTGCACCTGGCCGAGTGGCTGGCCGCGGTCTCCTTCCCCTCCACACGGGGCGACGTCTGGCGCCAGCTCCAGCGCCTCGGGGCGGTGTCCCGTCGCGACGTGCAGCAGGTCACGGCGGCCCGGGAGTTCCTGCTCACCGTGCGGAACTGGATGCACTGGGCCACGGAGCGCCCCGCGGACCTGCTGGTGCGGGAGCGGCAGGAAGGAATCGCGGACGCGCTCCGCTTCGAGGACGACCACGAGGCGTCCCGCGTGGAGCGGTTCATGGAGCGCTACTACGAGCACGCGGAGAACGTGAGCCGGGTGGTCGGCTTCGTGATCGACCGGTGCAGCGTCGAGCGCCTGAGCCTCAGCGATGAGCTGGTCTGCTCCGGGCACGAGATCCTGCCTGCCTACCCCTGGGTGAAGGTGGCTACGCCCCGGTTCCAGGTGGAGCTGTGCCAGCATTTCCAGGAGCACGGACTGGTGCCGGGCCACGAGTTGCGGCGCATGATCGGCGAGCACATCGACGGCGCCCGCGATCTAAGCACGGACCAGGAAGCGGCGGATGACTTCCTCGGTCTGCTCCGCGCCCCGGCGCCGGATTCCGTGCCCGCGGGAGATATCGGGCCCCGGAGCACGTCGGCGCCGCCGGCCGCCAATCTGCCCGCCGTTCGCCCCGGCGTCTTCCAGACCCTGGCGCTGATGTCCGATCTGGGCATCCTCCAGCGGTTGATTCCGGAGTTCGGGGTAGCCGTGCGCCGGGTGCCGTTCGACCAGGTGCACCGCCACAGCATCGGCTTCCATTCGCTGGAGGTGGTGCGCTCCCTCGAATCGCTGCGCGTTGCTACCGACGAGCGGCTGGTCGATTTCCGGCGAATCTGGGCCGAGGTGCCCGCGCCGGAGCTGCTATTCCTGGCGGGCCTGCTCCACGATATCGGCA
>JAJFMS010000748.1 GCA_020696885.1 Armatimonadota bacterium
AGCTCGGGGGCTCCGAAATGGGTTGATTATCTCCCTTGAAGCGAAGTTCGGTGAGTTCCCGTCAACATGGCGCGCTGCCATAGACGGCGCGGACATGTCGTTGCTGCGCGAGTGGCTGGCTCGCGCGGTGCAGGCGACGACCCTGGAAGAAGTCGGGATCGCGCCGGGGGCGCACCCGTAGCGGGTTCGGCAGTGCGTCCCGGGTGCGTTAAACTGAGTGGGTGCAGCACTACGACTTCCTCGTCATCGGCGGTGGGATTAACGGGCTCGGGATCGCGGCGGACGCGGCGGCGCGGGGCTATTCCGTCCTCCTCGTCGAGAAGGGTGACTTCGGAGGCGGCACCACCTCCACCTCCAGCCGGCTCATCCACGGCGGCCTCCGTTACCTTCAGTACGGGGAGCTCGGCCTCGTCCGGGAGTCGCTACGGGAGCGCGGCATTCTGGTTCGCGAGCGGCCGCACCTGGTCCGCCCGATTGAGCTGCTCATCCCGGCCTATGCGGGAGTAGGGCCGCCCTCCTGGAAGCTCTGCGCTGGGCTGGCGCTGTATGACGTCCTGGCGCACGACCCGGCGTTTCGGCGCTCCCAGTCACTGTCGCCGGGGGCCGTCGCGCGGCGTGAGCCGGGCCTCGTTCGCACCGGCCTGATCAATGGGTTCGTCTATGCGGACGCCCAGATCGAGTTCCCGGAACGGCTCTGCGTGGAGTTGATGCAGGAGACGCTCCGTCACGGCGGCGAGGCGTCGAACCATATCCGGGTTGCGGAGCTGCGAGTGGAATCCGGCTGTGTCACCGGTGCGGAGCTGCGGGATGAGCTCACCGGGCGCGAGTGGTCCGTAAGCGCGCGCCTGACGATCAATGCGGCGGGTCCGTGGGTCGACGTGGTCAACCACCAGCTCCCGGCTCCCCCACCCCGGCTGATCGGCGGCACGTGGGGGACGCACGTGGTGCTGCCGCTCCGCCCGGACGGTCCGCGGGGTTACCTGTACGCCACGGCGCAGCGGGACGGCCGTCCGTTCTTCATCTTGCCCTGGGACGGCCGGCTGCTGGTCGGCACCACTGACGTGCCGTTCGAAGGCAACCCGGACCACCTGGCCGTGCAGGCCTGGGAGGTGGAGTACCTCCTTTCGGAGACGAACCGGCTCTTCCCGGACGCGCGTTACACGGAAGCCGACGTTCACCACACCACCATCGGCGTGCGGCCGCTTCCGGCCACCCGGGGCGCTGCCGCGGCAATCACCCGCCGGCACTTCCTGGTGGATCACGAACGGAGGGGCGAGGTGCGTGGCCTCGTGAGTGTGGTCGGCGGAAAGCTTACCACCTACCGGAGCCTGGCCGAGGAAGTGGTGGACGCATGCGGTCGCAAGCTCGGCGATCCGCGGCCCAACCGGCAGGTACGGCAGCCGGCTGCCGGCGCAGCCCCGAATCCGGCGACGCGCCTGGACCGGCTCTACGGACCGGAGGGCGAGGTGGTGCGGCGTTTGGGCGCGGAGCGGCCGCAACTCCGGCGGGAGCTGGTCCCCGGGTGCCCCGCGGTCGCCGCGGAGGTGGTCCACGCGGTTCGCCGGGAGCGAGCGCGGACGGTGGATGATGTGCTGGAACGGCGGCTAATGCTGCTGCCGCCTACCCCTGCCCTGGCCACCGCCGTGGCTGCCGTCTGTCGAGAGGAAGGTCTGTCGCTCGGCTAGGAGCGTGGGGCCGCAGCAGGCACGAAAAACGGCTCTGACGCAAACTTCCATTCGCCCTAATTCGTGCCTGCAAGCTTGACCGGAAGGCCGTCGCATGGTATGATGGATCGCGCTCGGATCGAGCGCGACCGGAGCAAATACACAATGGAAGAATCGAATTACGGCGCGGCGCAGATCACCGTCCTAAAAGGGCTCGAGGCGGTGCGTCATCGGCCGGCCATGTATATTGGGGATACGGACGTCAAGGGGCTGCACCACCTGATCGTAGAGGTGGTGGATAACAGCGTCGACGAGGCGATGGGTGGCCACGCCCGGAACATCGACGTCATCCTGCACCGGGACAATAGCCTTTCCGTCCGGGACGACGGGCGCGGGATTCCGGTGGACATCCACCCGGAAGAGGGTCTGCCGGGTGTGACGCTGGCGCTGACGGTGCTCCACGCTGGCGGCAAGTTCGAGGGCAAGAACTACAAGTTTTCCGGCGGCCTTCACGGCGTCGGCGTCTCTTGCGTCAACGCGCTGGCCATCTGGCTTGAAGTCACCATCCGCCGCAACGGCAAGGTTTACTACCAGAAGTTCGAGCGTGGCATTCCGGTGACGGAGCTCATTGTGATCGGTGCGACGGAGCTCGAGGATACCGGAACCGAAGTGCGGTGGTTGGCGGACCCGGAGATCTTCCGCAAGACGGATTACCACGAAGAGCTGATCACCGGCCGCCTGCGCGACCTGTCCTACCTGACGCCGGGCGTCCGCCTCACCTTCAGCGACGAGGTGAAGGGCGAGAACCACATCTTCCTGCACGAAGGGGGACTTGTGGCGTTCGTGGAGCACCTGAACATCAGCAGGACCGCGCTCCACAAGCCGGTGATGATCAAGAAGGAAGTGGATGAGGAGTCCGGGCCGGTGGAGGTGGAAGTCGCCTTCCAGTACAACGACAGCTACCAGGACACCATCCTCAGCTTCGCCAACAACATCAAGACGCCGGACGGCGGCTCCCACGTCTCCGGCTTCCGGATGGCGGTGACCCGCGTCCTGAACGCCTACGCGCGGAAGAACGGCTTCCTCAAAGAGAAGGACAGCAACTTCACCGGTGACGACGTGCTGGAAGGTCTCGGCGCGGTCATCTCCGTGAAGCTGCGGAACCCGCAGTTCCAGGGCCAGACCAAAGGCCGGTTGGGGAACCCCGAGATCCAGGGGATCACGAACTCCATCGTCGGCGAGGGCCTCACCGAGTTCATGGAGCAGAACCCGGCCTCCGCGAAGCGGGTGATTGAGAAGGCCACCACGGCCGCCCGGGCGCGCGAAGCCGCGCGCAAAGCGGCGGACGCCATCAAGCGCGCCAACGCGCTGGACGGCGGCGGGCTTCCCGGTAAGCTGAAGGACTGCATCGAGAAGGACGCCTCCAAGTGCGAGCTGTTCCTCGTTGAAGGAGACTCCGCCGGCGGCTCCGCGCAGATCGGTCGCGATCGGCGGACGCAGGCGATCCTCCCCCTCCGCGGTAAGCCGCTCTGCGTCGAGAAGGCCCGCCTGGACCGGGCCCTGGACAACGAGGAGATCCGTTCGCTCATTACGGCGATTGCCACCGGCATCGCGGTGTCTACCGGGGCGAGTTGGAATAACCCCAACGGCAACGGCAACGGGAATGGCCAGGTGAACGGGGCCGCCGACCTCGAGGAAGAGGACGTCAAAGACAAGAAGCTGGACAACTTCGACATGTCCAAGCTTCGCTACCGGAAGATCATCATCATGACCGACGCGGACGTGGAC
>JAJFMS010000749.1 GCA_020696885.1 Armatimonadota bacterium
GCCGGCGTGCCGCGCGATGGTGGAGGCGAACGGACCTCCCAGCCGCTCCGCACTGCTTCGCTCGTTCCTGGGGGTAACGCTGGATGCAGCGATCCGCTCCTGGAGTGACGCTCCGGCCCCCACGGATCGCTCCGGCGATGCTGCGGCAACCTGGCTCGCCGCCCTGGTAGCACCACAGGGCGAAGTCCGCGAGCGGGCCGAGAACCTGCGCCCCCTGGCCGCGTCGCTCCAGACCTGGCGGCAGCCGGTAGCGGCGGCGGGCGCGGCGGGCTTCCGGACGTGCTTCCGCCTGGACCCTCCGGCGCTGGAGACGGACGGCATCCCGTGGTACCTCTCGTTCTGGCTCCAGGCGATCGACGAGCCCAGCCTGCTGGTGCCTGCCGCTTCGGTCTGGCAGAACAGCAAAGGCTCGCTGGCGGCCCTGGGGCGGGACTGGGAAGCGCCCCAGGAGCGGATGCTGCCGGCGCTTGCCCGTGCCGCGCGGCTCTTCCCGCCGGTGGAGCACGCGCTGCGACAGAAGGCGCCGGAGGGGTCGGAGCTCTCGACCCCGGAGGCGTACCAGTTCCTGCGAGAGGTGGCGCCGCTGCTGGAGGAAACCGGCAACGGGGTGCTGACCCCCGACTGGTGGCGCAAGCCCGCGGCGCGGCTCGGCGTGAAGGTGCGGATGCGCTCCGCCCCATCCGCCGCGAAGGGTGTGCTGACCCAGGAGAAGCTGGTGCAGTTCGACTGGGAGCTGGCGATCGGGGACGAGCCGCTCACCCCGCAGGAGTTCGCGCAGCTTGCATCGCTGAAGTCGCCGCTGGTGCGCCTGCGCGGGAAGTGGCTGGAGGTGCATCACGACGAGGTCGAGCGGGCGATCCGCGCGTGGGAGCGGCGCAAGGCCGGTGGCCCGATCGGACTCCTCGAAGCCCTGCAGCTTCAGGAAGGAGACGCGGAAGGGCTGCCGGTCACGGAGATCGAGGTTGAGGGCGAGCTGCAGGCGCTCTTCGCCCGCCTGCAGGGCGACGAGCGGCCTGACCCGGTGCCGGTGCCGGAGCAGTTTCACGGCACACTGCGGCCGTACCAGCAGTATGGGCTGGAGTGGCTGGCCTTCCTCCGCCAATGGCGGCTGGGAGCATGCCTGGCCGACGACATGGGGCTGGGGAAAACGGTCCAGGTGCTGGCCTACCTGCTGCACAGCCGGGGAGACGAGGAGCGTTCCCCGGTGCTGCTGGTCGGCCCGACCTCCCTGCTGGAGAACTGGCGCCGGGAAGCCACGCGGTTTGCGCCCTCGCTGAAGGTCTATCTCCACCATGGGGCGCAGCGCGTCCGGGGAGTAGTGAACGCCACCGACCCGGAGAGCCCGGAAGAGCCCTCCGCCGGGCCCTCGTTTGCCGACGCGGTGGCGGGGCACGACCTCGTAGTGACCACCTATCCGCTTGCGCTCCGGGACGAGGCCGCGCTGCGCACGGTGAGCTGGGACACGGTGATCCTGGACGAAGCGCAGAACATCAAGAACCCGGGCACCGGCCAGACCCGGGCGATCCGCTCCCTGCCGGCCGGAATCCGGATCGCGATGACCGGCACGCCGGTCGAGAACCGGTTGACCGACCTCTGGTCGATCATGGAGTTCCTCAACCCCGGCTTCCTGGGCTCCGAGCGGGGCTTCCGACGTCAATACGGCGTCGCCATCGAGCGAGACCATGATGTCGAGGCATCCGAGAGGCTGCGGCGGCTGACGCACCCGTTCGTGCTGCGGCGAGTGAAAACCGATCCCACCGTGATCCAGGACCTGCCGGAAAAGCTGGAGATGAAGGTGACCTGCACCCTCACCTCCGAGCAGGCGACCCTCTACGAAGCAGCGGTTCGAGAGCTGCTGGAGCAGGTGGACGAAGCGGAAGGGATCCAGCGCCGCGGCCTGGTGCTCTCCACGCTCTCCCGGCTGAAGCAGATCTGCAACCATCCGGCCCAGTTCCTCCACGACAGCAGCGCCCTGCCCGGCCGCTCGGGCAAGCTGGAGCGGCTGGTAGAGATGCTGGAGGAGGTATTCTCCGTGGGAGAAGCGGCGCTGGTGTTCAGCCAGTTCGCGGAGATGGGCGAGCTGCTCCAGGCGCATCTGCAGGCCACCTTCAAGCAGGAAGCGCTCTTTCTGCACGGCGGCGTGCCGCGCAAGAAGCGAGATGAACTGGTCACGCGGTTCCAATCGCCCGATGGCCCGCCGGTGATGATCCTCTCGCTCAAGGCCGGCGGGGTCGGCCTGAACCTAACGCGGGCGAGCCACGTGTTCCACTTCGACCGGTGGTGGAACCCCGCCGTGGAAAACCAGGCCACGGACCGCGCCTTCCGCATCGGACAGACGCGGACCGTGCAGGTACACAAGTTCCTCTGCGCGGGCACGCTGGAAGACCAGATCGACCAGATGATCGAGCAGAAGCAAGAGCTGGCCCGCACCATCGTCGGCGGCGGCGAGGAGTGGCTGACCGAGCTGAGCACGGCGCAGTTGCGAGACCTCGTACGGCTGCGGAAAGATGTAATCGGAGGCGCTTGATGTATCGCTACTTCGGTGACTGGGATACCTCCGGTCCGATCGCGGTGAAGGACGGCATCCGCGCCCAGAGCCGGAGCGGGAAATTCGCCTCCTCGTGGTGGGGGAAGCGCTGGCTGGCGACCCTGGAAGGGTTCGGCTGGGATTCGCGCTTGCAGCGGGGCCGCAACTACGCGCGAAAGGGCCAGGTGGTGGACCTCCAGCTCGGACCGGAGGGGGTGTCCGCCAAGGTCCAGGGCTCCGATCCGCGGCCTTACAAGGTCAAGATCCGCGTGCAGGCGCTCTCGGACGCCCAGTGGGACCAGGCGGTCGCAGCGCTGGAAGAGCGTCCGCTGTTCATCGGGCAGCTTCTGGCCGGTGAGATGCCGGAAGAGATCGAGACGGTGTTCCGAGAGGCGCAGGCCGGGCTCTTCCCGCAGCGGACCCGGGACCTGGCGATGAGCTGCTCCTGCCCGGATTCGGCGGTGCCGTGCAAGCACCTGGCGGCCGTCTACTACCTGCTGGCGGAATGGCTGGACCGCGACCCGTTCCTGCTGTTCGAGCTGCGCGGGAGACAGCGGGAGGCGCTGCTGGCGGCCCTCCGAGAGCGCTCGGGGACCGAGGCTTCGCCGGCGGAGAGCGAGTTGGACGAGCCGCTTACTGTGGAGGGCTTCTGGGGCGCGGACGCCATCGAGCTGGATGCCGGAAACGAGGCGCCTCCGGCCGTCCCGCTGGCGCTCATCCGCGCCCTCGGCGACCCGCCCGGCTGGACCGGCTCGTCGCTTGCTACGGCACTGCGACCGGTCTACGCCAACGTCTCCGCACGGGCTGGGGCGGTGATGGGGAAGGATGAAGGGTGAGGATCGCCCCGAGGCTGGCGCCGGCCGTGCCCCGACGTACCACGCGACCTAGATCCTGGAGCCGCCGTTCCATGCCCCCACTGATCACCCCAGAGGTTGTGCGACTTTCTGCTTGACACCCGCTGACCGGGCGTGATAAATAATACTCGACAATATTGATCGGGTAACGATAGTTCTCCGAGAATTGCAGATCGAAACTATCTGCCGGCTCACCAGCAAACTGGAGGCCGGGGAGGTTGCGCAAGAGCGGGCCTCCCCGGCTTCTTTGCGTTTGCGGCCGGCCTAGCCATCCAGATCCCCCAATTAGAGAAGGAGCAGACCATGTCCCGGAACCCACTTCACTCGCGGCGAGGCTTCACCCTCATCGAGCTGCTGGTAGTGATTGCCATCATTGCGATTCTGGCAGCAATCCTCTTCCCGGTATTCGCCCAGGCTCGCGAAGCCGCTCGCAAGACGCAGTGCC
>JAJFMS010000750.1 GCA_020696885.1 Armatimonadota bacterium
CCCGCAGCGCGACCATGAACGCCGACACCGCCGAGCGGGTCGTGCCGTCGATGTCCTGCCACAGGTTCCCCTGGATGCGTGCCTGTGCCGGCTCGATCAGCGTCAGTTCCACCGTGGAGAGCGTCGCGAGCTTGGTGGTGAGCGCGAACCGCTCTTCCGAGGAAGCGATGCGCGGCCGGATCCGCAGCAACTGCCACCGGGCCTCGTTGCGGCGAGCTTTGTCGCGGTCCGTGTTGTAGACCTTCAGCAGTCGCGCCTCTTCTTTCCGCAGCTCCCTCACTTCCGCTCGCTGGTCGATCCAGGTGCCGGTGACGTCGTCGCCGCGGACGTTCTTGGCGCGAACCTCCCCCAGGGACGCCAGCCAGGCCACATAGTCGTCCAGCTTCTCCACCGGCACGCGGAGCCGCATGATCGCGGTGCGCTCGCCGCCTTCCGGCGTAGAGAGGTTGGCGCTCTCCACGTAGCCCGCGTCCTTCTTGAGCCGCTTCTCGATTTCTTTCTGGATCCCTTCCAGCGCCGACCGCGTGCGGACCGAGAGCACCGCGGTTTGCACCACCTTACGCGTGACGTCGTCTACCGAAGCGCCACGGGCGTAGACGTTCACATCATCCGGGCTGGCGAGGGAAGCTCCCGGAACTTCAGACCCGGCCCGGAGCTGCTGGCCGGAATCGACCTTGCCGTTGACAGAACCGGCCGGCGGCAGGAATTCCCCCGAGCGCGCCAGGCGTGTCGCCACCGGCGCGCCGCCACCCATAGCGGCACCAGCGCCGGGCATCTCCGGCGGCGAGAACTTGTCATTGCTTTGCCCGGAAGGTGATGCCGGAAGGCTGGTCAGCCCTTGCGCCGGCTGCGTGCTGCCCTTTGACGTTGTCGAGACAGGCCGGCCTGGTAGGGAATTCACACCGACGAAGCCCACTATCACCGCCACGGCCGCGGCCATCGCCCAGCGGATGAGCGCAAACGGGTTCCCGACAGACCACCGGGACGGCCCGTGAGCACCCGCCGGGCCGCCGGTGCGCGCCAGGATCCGCTCCCGGAGCTGCGCCGGCGGCTCCACCAGGCTGTCCAACTCCTGCAGGGACACCCCGAGCTTTCGCATGATCGTTACCTCTTCCTGGCAGTGCGCGCAATTCTCCACGTGTGCCGCCACCGGCGCCTCCGCGGCGGCTTCCAGCTCGCGGTCGACCCACGCCTTCAACTGCTCCAGATCCGGGCAGGAACGGGTGGGTGGGTAAGCGAGGTCCTTCGACATCAGTTGGCCTCCACGGCGATAACGGCGGCAGGGGTGCGGGGAGCAGGGGAGGTCTCCGACACATAGGCTCCCAGCAGTTCACGCAGCCGCTTGAATCCGGTCGACAGGCGGGACTTCACCGTTCCCACCGGGCATTGCAGCGTCTCGGCCACCTCCGAGTAGGTGAGCCCCTGCATCCCGTGCAGCAGCACCACGTCTCGTTGGGGGGCGGGGAGGTGGTCCAGCGCCACCAGTAGCACCTGTCGCAGCTCGCCGCGGGCCGCGGACTGGAACGGGTCGCCGGCCCCGGGGTCCGGCAGATCGCGGTCCGGGAACTCCGTGGTGGGCAGCACCCGCTTCCGCCGCCGCTGCAGGCAAACGTTCACTGCGATCCGGTGGATCCAGGTGTCCAGCTGGGAGTCGCCGCGGAAGCGCGCCAGAGAGCGATGGACCTCCAGGAAGATGTCCTGCGTGGCGTCCTCCGCCTCCGACATGTCCCCCGCCAGCAGCCGGAGGGCCAGGTTGAACACCCGGCGCTCATAGCGGTCGAGGAGCCGCTCGAAGGCGCGGGCATCGCCGCTGCGGAGCTGCCGTATCCACTGTTGTTCGTCCGGTTCGCTGGTGTGCATCGCCTCTCCGCCGCTCTCTGCTGCCTCGTTAGTTGCGGCGAGGACGGCGAAGTGTTCGTCTGATGTTAGAACACGTGTAACGAGCGTTTCTCTCCTCGACGGTTACCGTGACGATAGATCGCCCCCGGCCCTGGCCGGTAGTCCCCACCCGTGAATCGTCGCCAAGAGCACCACCGCTTTATGGACGCGGGTAGCAGCCTTTGAACACGGACGCCAAGCCGCCCGTTAGTCCCAGCGTCTTTTGCTGGGACGTGAAAGGGCGAAGCGCAGGCCCTCCTCGCGGGAGGGTGGGGACTACCGCCTGCGAGCCGCCACCCAAGGGGTGCCCGGCCGCTCTCGGGGTCTTCACAAGGGAGCCGCCTCGGCGCCGGAGGACGGGTACTAACGTAGCGCTGAAACTTGACTCAAGTGTGACAACTTTCGCGCCCCAAGCTGTCTAGCCACTAACCACTCACCACTAACCGCTCCCCGCCCCGGTAGGGTCCGGCCCGGGTAAGGGAGAATAGCTTCGCGGTTGCCCTGCCGCTCATCGCGTTCCCCGAATATGCCAGACCGATCCCCACCGCGCCCGCCGTTCCTCTATCCCCTGCTGCTGGTGGGGCTCGTCACCCTATTCCTGGCCCCGTACGTGTTCCTGGGGCAGTCGATGGTGCCGATGGACCTGGTGCCGATCCTGCAGCCCTGGGCCGCCCACGCCCGGGAGCTGTGGCCCACAGCGCACGAGGTCCAGAACCCGCTCCTCGACTCCCTGCAGCAGTACTATCCGCGGCGGGTCTACATGCAGGAGGCGCTCCGGGGCGGCTGGCTGCCGCTGTGGAACCCGTACGCCTACGGCGGCACCCCGTTCCTCGGAGCCCAGCAGGGCGCCGTGCTCTATCCGCCGGCCTGGGTGCTCTCGCTACTGCCCGCGGAGACGCAATTCGGGTGGTCTGCGCTGTTCCACCTTTGGGTGGCGGCGCTGGGAAGCTTCCTCTTCTTCCGGAAGCTGTCGCTCCGGCCTGCCGCTGCGGCCGTGGGCGCCGCGGCCTTCGCCTTCAACGGGTTCATCATCGCCTGGCTGGCGTATCCGAACGTGAGCCAGTGGACCCTCTGCTGGCTGCCGCTGGCCCTGTTCTGCTGGGAGCGGGGAAGGGGCACGCAGCGCGACCTCCGCTGGCTGGCCGCCTCCGGAGGCGTGCTCGCGCTGGCGCTGCTGGGCGGGCACGGGCAGAGCTCCATGTACGTGCTGCTGGTGTGGGGCGCCTGGGCGCTGGTCCGCGTGCTCTGCGCGGAGCGGCGGTTGGCCGGCTTGCTGCGGGAGATTGCGCTGCCGGTAGCGCTGGCGGTGCTGCTGGCCCTGGGCCACCTGCTGCCGGTGCTCGACTACGTCCCGCGCACGGACCGCGGCGGCCGCGTGGCCTGGGACTCGGTCCACCGCGCCGCCATGCCGCCGAGCCAGCTCTGGACCGTGCTCCTGCCGCGGCTCTTCGGCGATAACACCTCCCGGATGGCCCAGGGCTTCTGGATGCCAGTAAAGGAGGGCGAGCAGGAGCGGCTCACCTACATCGAGCGGACCTTCTACCCGGGCGTCTCCGTGCTGGTGCTGGGAG
>JAJFMS010000751.1 GCA_020696885.1 Armatimonadota bacterium
CCATCAGTCCAATGATGCCGAACAGGACAATGACGACCCAGGTATTCGCGCTCAGCCGTTTCATGGTGCCAAAAAGCTCCGTATCCGTTGCGGGAGGACTGTCCCGGCGCACGCTCGCACGCCGCGCCCGTGTGCCCATCCGCCCATGATGCAACACCCGCCCTCTACCCAGTAGGTACGGTGGCAGGCGGCCGGGAAGTTCCTGTGAGGCCACTGACTTGAACGGTAACCGGTGGCCCGGAAGTTCCTGCAGTGCGCGGACTCCCGCAATAGGCAGCAAACTCCCAGCTTCCGCCATCCGCCGAAGCTGCCGAGGGACGTGTATGGAGTGCGGAGCTTCCTAGCTCCGCAACCTTCCGTTACGGGTTCCACTGCGGCGCTCGGAAGCGCCGCACTCCATATACGCCGGGCCAGCCGGGTAGCAAGGACCTGGGCGCGTGGACGACGGCGCGGAGCGCCGCCTTTCCCAACACCGAACACCGAACACCGAACACCGCGCGAAGCGCTCCCAACACCCAACACCCCGTACAGCAAAGAGGGGACGCCGGTGAACCGGCATCCCCTCTCCGCGTTCTATGTGGAGCGCCGCAACTACTCGGTGCTGCGCTTGCCCTTCTCGATCAGTTCCCGGACTCGCTGGCCGCCCTTCTTCCCGATCTCGCTGAAGAACTCCGGCCCACGCTCCCGGCGAACCACCTCGCCACCCTTCCGGCCGATTTCACTGTAGAACTCCGGCCCGTGGCGCTCCTTGGTGGTCTGTCCACCCTTCTTGCCGAGCGCGCTGTATCCTTCTGCGCCAAGCGCTTCCTTCCGCTTGTCGCCTCCCAGACGGCCGGCTTCCCGGACCGTCATCTCCCTACCTTCCTTAGCCATTTCGGAACCACCTTTCTAGATGTGATTAATCGAGTTAGCTCGGGAGCCCGGCGTTTTCGGCCGATTCCCCCCGGTTTCACGGCTTACCGTTGGTCCACTGGCGTGTTTCCCGACTGAAGGGACCACCAAACCAGCGTGCCGAGGGACCCGTGACCTTCCCCTTAGCCGGGGACATCCTTCTGTTTAATTGGACGTCGTTCAATCGGTGTTAGTTCCCCAGGTCCTACGAAAGTTGCACCGATTCCCAAGCAAGCGCCTGTTTCTGAAAAGAAAGAGCAGCAAATAAACTCTTGCATGCCTGGCGCCGGCTCGTTCGTTTCGAAACCGACCCGATTGCGACACAGGCACAGATTCAGCGCGATTTCGATCAAAGCGCGCCAGCAAGCGCAATCATCCGCGACCGCCGGCGCCTTCATAGTGCTCGGAATTCCCTGCCGGAACGGTGCACCGTCACCCTCCGGAGGCCCCCGTTTCACGGCACTTGCCGGGGGTGACCCCTCGATAGGCTGCCTGACAGGCGCTTTGGGCGGGCCAGGACAGGCTCGCGACGGCTGGTGAGAGGTCAGGTAGCGCACCAGGCGGCGATGCGCTCCGCCAGTGCTCGCCTGGTAGCCATCAGCAGCAGCTTCCGTCTGATCGATCACCGGAGAAAGAAGAAGAGCCCGGGAGCCTCACGGCTCCCGGGCTCTTCAGATCAACCGGTCGCAGAGCGCCTAGTGAGCGGGCGTCAACCGGTAGACATTGTTCTCTTCACGCAGGCTGAGCTGGCTGCGGTTCGCGAGCTCCTCGAGGAACCGCGACGCCGGCATCTCCGCGGCCTGCAGCGTCACTGCTGCGGGCGGAGCGCCATCCACCACCACCGGGCGCCCCAGGTGGGCCGCCGTCCGCTTCAGGGCCTCAACAAGCGGCTCGTCCGTCAGCATCAGGGTGACCGGCTCGTTGATCCGGGCGCCGATCGGCACCACCACCGTATTCTCATACTGGGTGGCCGCGCCGCGAGACCGGGAGGTCACGCGGAGCACCTGGGCGCCGGCGTTGGCCGGCACCTGCACGGTGAACACCACCGGCACGCCGCCCGGGAGGACCCCCGTGGCCACGTGCTCCACCGGAAGCGCCTCGCCCCCCACGCGGATCTCACCGTTCGGCAGATCCATGGGCGGCACCACGCGCACTTCCAACTGCTGGCTCAGCGCACTCGCCGGGCCGTAAGAGACCTGAACCTCGGCCAGTTGCCGAGCAGGCGGCGTAGGCGTCACCGCCTGCGGCCCCCGAAATCCACCACCCAACTGGGTGTAGCCGGGCAGCCCGGACATCACCAGCGAGCCGCCGATGACCAGGGTAGCCAGGCTGGCGCCCATGGCCACGCCCATCGGATTAAAGGAGCGGATCCACTCGAGGAAGGACGGCTTCTTCTGCCGCTCGGCCTCGTACTGCGCAGCCCGCTCCTGCCGGATGGCCATCATCACCTTCCAGGCGCCGTCTGCCGGGGGTTCTACCTCCGGCAGCTCATCCAGCACCAGGAAGGTACTTTGAAGAGCTTCCACATCCTCCCGACAATTGACGCATCCTGCCAGATGCGACTCGATCGCGACAGTCATCGGGCGGTCGAGCGTTCGCTCCAGATAGTCGGAGAGGAACTCCTGTGCTCGATCGCATTGCATCGTATGAACTCCACACGACCTGACTGCCGGCTGCCCGCTCTTGCGAGGACGGGATGAGGGGGAAATGAATGGGTTGCCGGCCCTGACACCAGGTCAGTTTCCAGACGCCCCTACCCTTCCAAAAGTTCCCGCGTGCCGTTCAACTTGTTTTTGAGCGCCAGCCTCGCGCGGTTGAGCCGAGACTTCACGGTGCCGATCGGAAGACCCATGATCTCCGCGATCTCCTCGTAAGAACGGTGCTGGAAATGGTAGAGGCCGATCATGAGGCGCTGGTTCTGCGGCAGCGTCATCACGGCTCGCTGCACGATGGAGGAGCGCTCGTCCCGTTCCACTGTGGACTGGGGTCCCGGCCGCGGATCCTCGATCTGGCGGGAGACGGAGCTATCCTCCAGCTCCACCATCTCTTCCAGGGAGCTGTGCGCGCGCACCCGCTGCTTCTTCCGCTCGTCCAGGAAAACGTTCTTCACGATGCGGTGCAGCCACGTACTGAAGCTCGCGTCGCCGCGGAAGTTGGGGAGGGCGTTGTGCACCCGGATGAACGCCTCGGACACGATGTCCTGAGCGTCGTCGTAGTCGTTGCAGAGCCGGAACGCGAGATTGAAGACGTTCCGGTAGTGCCGCTGCACCAGCTCGTCCAGCGCGGTGACGTCGCCGGCGCGGGCACGCCGAATCAACGCTGCATCTTCTTCGGCAGCGGTCAGTTTGCGATCGTCGGCGGGCAACCGGTCGAGCATGTTGGAATTATACGGGACAACGACGGACCGGCACAAACGGGGAGTCCGGCCGGCTGACTGCCTGGGGGACGAGATTGCAATCTAGTTGAGACACTTCCCTGCCCGTAACGTTGGTTCATACCCGCGCGTTATACCTACGTCGCCCTTCCGGCAACCGAGAAAGTTGTTACGGG
>JAJFMS010000752.1 GCA_020696885.1 Armatimonadota bacterium
GCGTGAGCGGGGTCCGGAGCTCATGGGAGACGTCCGCGGTAAACCGGCGGAGCTGTTCGTAGGCAGCTTCGAGCTTTCCGAACGCTTCTTCCAGGCGCCCGAGCATGCCGTTGAAGGTGGTCGCCAGCTCGGCCAGCTCGTCGTGCCCCTGCACCCGGAGCCGGCGAGAAAGGTGGCGAGAGCTGATCTCCGCGGCCGCTTCCGTGATCGCGCCGATCGGGCCGAGCGCGCGGTCGGTCAGGAAAAGCCCGCCGGTCCCGGCCGCGATCAGGGCGAGCGGCACCAGGATCAGGAGGTTGCGGATCACCCCGCCGTGCAGCTTTTCCAGCTCCGTCACCTCGTGAGCTACCTGCACCGCCCCCACCACCTCGCCATCGTGGTAGAGCGGCACGGAGATCACCCGGATCGGCGTCTGGAAGACATCAATGGTGGAGTAGCGCATCTGTCCGGCGAGTGCGAGGCGAAACGTCCGCGCATCCCATGCGCTGTCCCCGGCGAAGCGACCCACGCCCCGCCCGTCCCGGGAGAGCACGCGCGCACGATGGAAGAAGACCAGGCGGCGCGCTTCGGCGTCTACCTCCGCTGCGCGGGCGTCCATCACCCCCAGGGCACCGGGCCGCGGCGTGCGCAGCGCCGGCGCCGAGGCAAGCGGCAGCTCTTGCGCGGGGAGCCGGTCCACCGGCGCCGCCCGTCTGGCGGCGCGAGGCCCTTCCGGACGCGCGGCGGACTGCCGCAGCAGGGGAAACTGCGTGACCGCGAAAGGGCGCGCCCGGGCCAGTAGCTCGCGGTCGATCGCCGCAGCGGCGTCCGACTGCACCCCCTGCCCTACCGCCGCGCCGAACGCCACCAGCGCCGTCGCCAGCACCCCGCTGTTCCATAGGAGCAGCCGCACCCGAAACGACTTCAGCTTCCGGAGGCTCGGTTTTAGGGGCCGCATCAGGAGAGCTCCAGGTCCGGGCCTCGCAGCAGGTAGCCCTTGCTGCGGACCGTATGGAGGAGCTTCACCGGGTGGTCGCCGTCGATCTTCCGGCGCAGCGAGACCATGTGCACGTTCACGATGTTGGAGCAGCTCGTCTCATCCATCCAGACGCGCTCCATGATCGTCTCGCGGGAGAGCAGCCGGCCCTCGTGCATCGCCAGCGCCTCCAGCAGCGTGTACTCGCGCGGCGTCAGCGGGACCTCCTCGCCGCTGCGGGTGACCAGGCCGGCTACCGTATCGATGCGCAGGTCAGCGATCTCGATCACCCGGGTGCGGTGCACGGACTCTCGCCGGGTGAGCGATCGCACGCGCGCCACGAGCTCCTGGAAATCGAACGGCTTGGGGAGATAGTCGTCCGCCCCTGCCTCAAGGCCCTGGATCCGGTCGTCCAGGCTATCCCGCGCTGTGAGCATGAGAATCGGCACGTGGTTTCGCCGCATCCGGAGCGCACGGCAGATGCTCCAGCCGTCCCGCCCGGGAAGCATGAGGTCCAGCACCACCAGCGCATAGCTGCCATTGAGAGCCGCGCGCAGGCCCGCTTCGCCGTCGGTTTCCAGGTCCGTCTCGAAGCGGGCCGCTTGCAGGGTGCCGCGGATCAGCTCCGCGATCGGGCGATCGTCCTCGATCAACAGTATTCGCATCAGTCGAACCCGGATCTCTGCCTAGGGGGGCGGGAGTGGTGGCCAACACCCCCGCCGGGAGTCAGTACTCTGATCCGGTGGGATCAGTAAAGGTTCCAGTGGGTGAAGACCTCGTTGCCGTAAAGGGTGCGGCCGTCTTCGGTCGCCTCCTGCCGCTCCACGTACCCGGACTTGTGCGCCTTGGCGTGCCCGTCCAGATAGCCCACCACCGCGTTCTCGTTATGGCGATACTGGCCCTCGGTGGAGAGATAGCCGGTGAGCGTGGGGGGCAACACCGCCTGCCGCGGGTTGACGACGCACCCCTGCATCTGGGGTTGCCCGGTGCTGTTGTAGCCGCCCGAGTCGAGCACCTCGATCGTCTCGGAAGTCTTCTCGATGGCCGCCAGCGAGACGCTGTTCAGGAAGAGGTAGTTGTAGCCGTAGCTCACCGTAGGATCGGTGGGAGTGCCGTCCCAGACGTCGGCGGTATTCCCATCGCTCGGGCATTTCCACAGGCCCTGGTTCTTGATGTAGCTGTCCAGCGCCCACATCCACGAGTAGCCGCCGGACGCGTTTTGAAAGCGGTCCACGATGGTGGTCTCGTCGTAGTCCTGCGTGTACATCGCCAGGGCGGTGATCAACTGCTTGACGTTCGAGGTGCAGGAAGCCTGCCGTGCCGCCTCGCGGGCTCGCGCGAACACCGGAAACAGGATCGCGGCCAGTATGGCGATAATGGCGATCACCACGAGCAGCTCGATCAGCGTGAATCCCCACCGTCCTCGTCGTCGCGTGTTCATCGCAGGCACTCCTCTCCAGGACCGGGCACCGGTGCTGCTTGTCTCTGGCGCAGCTAACTGCCCGGGGCGTTCATCGGATTAGACTGCCGGGGATGTGAAGATCCGATTAAGGCCGTATCCCCCCGGCCAATTCGTACGTGGCCGAGGCCAGAACGAGCCCAGGCCGGGGCGGAGAGAGCCCTCCCACCCTACTAAGCGGCACCTCTGGCTCCGCCCCGCGATGCTTCCGTCGAGTACGTTGGGTGTCTTAACCAAGCCTTCACATCCGGGTCGTCTACTTCCACTGAGCACGGGGAGCCCCGCGTTGATCCGGCCCGGTTGGGGGGAGCCGGCAGGGCCGGATCATCGTGGGGGCGGCCCCGGTGGGGAGCGCCGTCCGGGCTGGATAGGATGGCAATAAACCGGGCAAAAGCCACGGAGGAAGTAGCGATGTTAATCCACGCGTTGAAAGAGAAGTCGAGTCAGCGGCGGTGGGTCGGTGGGCTGCTGGCGCTCGCGCTGGCCGGGGTGATCGCCCCGCTGCCGCCGGCGCGAGCGCAGGCCCCCGACTCCGACAAGAAGGTGACGGTGAACTTGCGGGACATCCCGCTGCGATCAGCGGTGGACTCGCTGTTTGCAGGGACGGGGCTCCAGTACTCCGTCGACCCGAACGTGATGAACGTGCCGGTCAATCTCACCCTGCGGGACGTGGGGGTTCAGGCGGCGCTACGGCTGCTGGTGCGCCAGGCGGCATCGGTGCAGCCGGGGCTCACGTTCAGCAAAGACGGGGACATCTATCAGATCCGCGTCCGCCAGGCCGTGGTCGCCGCGCCGGTGCCGGAGGACCTGCCGCCGGAGTTCACCGCGGAGAAGACCGAGTTCACCTGGGAGAAGATCCCGATCCAGTTCAACAACGTGGCGGTCTTCGTGATGGCGTTCGGCGGCCAGATGCTGCCTTCCGAGGCGGACGTGCTGATGGGCGGCCAGGGCGGCGGCGGGATGAACGGGATGAACGGCGGCATGAACGGGATGAATGGCGGCGGGATGATGGGCGGCATGG
>JAJFMS010000753.1 GCA_020696885.1 Armatimonadota bacterium
CGTCTCGGTGCCCACAGGCGTCGCGGGTGGGCTGCCGGTCGGGGTGCAGCTGCTGGGACGGCGGTTCCGCGAGGACACCATCTTCGACGCGGCGGAGGTTATCGAGGCCCGCGGTGGCGTGCTCACGCCCATCGATCCGCGCTAAGCGGTTGCTGTACGGCGAGGACGCTAAGGTCGGGGCGTTCGGGAGCACACGAGAGAGGAGCAACGTCATGAACGCTACCACAAAACACGAAACGGACGTCCTGATTGTCGGGGCCGGTCCGACCGGATTGGCATTGGCGTGCGAACTGCTCCGGCGTGGCGTGCGCTGCCGCATCATCGACAAGGCCCCTGCGCCAACGACGACCTCCCGGGCCCTGGGCCTCCAGCCGCGCACGCTGGAGCTTTTCGACATGATGGGCGTCGTTGATCAGGTGCTCTCGACGGGCGGACCGGTGATCGACGCCAACCTCTACGACGGGGACCGGTTGCTCTTGACTCTGAGCACCGCGGGGGTGCAGGAGCTGGACACGCCCTACCCCCGGCTCTGGATCACGCCGCAGACCAGCGTCGAGCGCCCACTCGAGGCGCGGCTGGGCGACCTGGGCGGTGCGGTAGAACGCGCCCGCGAGCTTGTCGGCCTTCGCGAAGAGAGTGCTCAAGTGATCGCGACGGTCAAACGCGGCGATGGCGGCGTGGACGAGACCGAGGAGATAAGGGCCAGCTGGCTCGTCGGGTGCGACGGAGCCCACAGCCGGGTACGGAAAACCCTGGGCGTTGCCTTTGAAGGCAGCACCTATGAGGAGAGGTTTCTGCTGGCCGACGTGGATCTGGACTGGAGCCAGGCGCGCAACCGGACGCACACTTGGTTTCCGCCCGATGGGATGTTTACCGTCTTCCCTCTGCCCGGCAGCTCGCAGTGGCGCATCTTCGCTGCCGTGGAAGGGGAGACGGCGCCTTCGGCCTCGCTGGAGCTCTTCCGGCGGCTCTTCCGGGAGCGTACCGGCGACGCCACGACCACCCTCAGCAACCCGACCTGGATGTCGAACTTCACCATCAACCGGCGCATGGTGGACCGGTACCGGGTAGGGCGGGTTTTCCTCGCCGGCGACGCGGCGCACGTCCACAGCCCCTTCGGCGCGCAAGGGATGAACACCGGGATCCAGGACGCCTACAACCTGGGGTGGAAGCTGGCGCTCGTGATTTCGGGCAAGGCTTCAGAACACCTCCTCGACACCTATGAAGAGGAGCGTCTTCCCGTAGCTAAACGGGTGCTCGCGCAGACGGACGCAAACACCCGGATCTTGCTCTCCGACAACCCCGTGGTGCGATTCTTGCGCGAACACGTCCTGACCCTGGACGCGGTCCAGGACTACCTGGCCCGGCGCAGCTCGCAACTCTTCGTCAACTACCGCGCATCGTCGCTCTCCCGGTCGTACGGGGAGCCGTTGGCGAAGGCGCTGCTGCCGTACCGAGCAGGCGAGAAGGCCGGCGTTGCCGATCGGTTCGACTTCCGAAGTGCGCCCCACGCCGGCGACCGGGCACCGGACGGGCCGGCCGTCGACGCGGCGTCCCGCGAGGAGACCAGCCTCTTTCGAGAGTTCCGGGGCACGCACTTCAGCCTACTTCTGTTCGATGGGCTAGAGCACACAGAGGCGGGATACGCGAACCTCTCGAAAATAGCGCGCCAGGTAGAAGCATTGTTGGGAAACACGGTCAAAACTCACATCGTTATCAGCACCGACGAAGTGCCGGAGCAACTCGAGTGGAATGGGTTGGTGTTGCTGGACGGTACAGGCACGTTGCATGAACTGTACGGCACTGGCGCAGAATCACTTTACCTTATCCGACCGGACGGCTACGTCGGCTTGCGCGGACAGCCCGCCGCGGCAGAGCCGCTGCTGGAGTATCTCGACCGTGTGTTCTTACTCGATAGCGAGCGCTGTACCGGAGAATCGGTGCGAGCTATGGAGAGAGGCAGATGAAGGTGCCGGAGTACGGTGCCATGACCACGCTGGACGCCACGACCACCGTGCACATAAACCTTATGGTCATTATCGTGTTGTGGAGCGCCGCCGCGGTAGTCGTGGTCGTCTACGGGCCGCTCGACCTCTCGCGGCGGCCCAGGCAAGTGGCAGGGGAAAGTAACCAGGGCACCTTTAGTGTGGAGGCCGGACGCTCACAGGAAGGATGCCCGGTATGAGCACGGCATCGGCCGCCCACGTGGAGCCCGAGACCCAGCGTAAGGCGCAGAGGTCTTGTCGTTGCTTGCTGCGGGGCTGCCTGACGGCGCAACGCGGGCGCCGGAGTCGATGAGAAGAAGGCCTGGGCGTGGGTGTGTCTTCCAGCAGAGAACGCGACCCGCGCAATCGAGCCAGACCATGGACACGGTAAGGAGGTCACGGCGATGAAGCAGAAGATGACTGGGGAGAGGGTCGCGTACGTCGCCCCCGGCAGGGGCGGTCGGTGTGGATAGGGGACCGCGAGCTGGTCACCTTCAAGCAGACCGGCGCGGAGACGGGCGGGCTGTTCGCGCTGGTGGAGGTTGTCGGCCTGCCGGGCAGCGGGCCGCCGCCGCACATCCACCGCCGCGTGGACGAGGTCTACTGCCTCCTCAAAGGCGAGCTGGAGGTCCTCGACGGCGATCGTACCTTCACGGCGGAGGCCGGGTCGGTGTTCCGCATCCCCAAGGGGACGCTCCACGCTTGGAAGAACGAGACCGACGAACCCGCCAGGACGCTGCTCTTCGTCTGCCCGGCCGGTTTCGAGGGGTTCTTCGAGGAGGCCGGGGTGCCGGCAATGGCCCCTTCATCTCCGCCGCCGCCTCCAACCCAAGAGGACCTGCGGAGGATGCTGGAGCTCGGGCGCAAGTATGAGACCGAGTACCCCACGCTCCCCAATCAGTACACGCAGGCGCGGTAGCAGGCCCGGGCGCCTCGCGGCGCTGTTCCCTTGACGGGCTACTGTCAAACCTCTGTCACCCATCTTCCAAAGAGGCCAAGAGCCGTTGTACTGAGCTGGTGGGTATGCGTCGGTGTTTACGGGACCGTTGACTTACCCGCGTGGGTCTGCCACGATTGTATCCAATGAGGTAGCTGTGGGTTGGGTGTGATCATTTTGAACGACGATTCGGCAGCCGGGGTCTCCGAATCGGACATTCTCCAGCTCACCGTCCATAGTTCAGCGTGCTGGTTGAACGGAGGCCGATGATCGAACTGAAAACAACCCACGGCGAGTAGGTAGCGTCAGCGAGGTCGCCAGAATCACAAGTATTTGCGGACATGGCCGCAGCGATGAAAGGACTTCAAGAATGAGCAGCAACTCTTATACCCGCCACTCCATCACGGAAGAAGCGGCGCGAGCTATCGTGGCCGCCTCGATCGAAAAGGCGACGAGCATGGGTGCCGCTTTTACCATCGCAGTCGTAGATGAGTCGGCCGTTATCAAGGCGCT
>JAJFMS010000754.1 GCA_020696885.1 Armatimonadota bacterium
CAGATGGTGAGGAGGCGGATGGAGTTCACGGCATCCGGGAAGAGCTCTCGGGAGTAGGCATGGGCCTCGATGCACTCCGAGACCAGATAGTTTCGGAGCTCGTCCAGCTCCCGGCATAGATCGTCCGCTACGGCCTCCTGGCCGTTGAGGCGGTAGCCACCGCCGGATCGCTCCAGGAGCCGGAATCCGATGCCCACGCTCCGGTCGAGCGGCTTCAGCACCACGCGTGCCCCGGGCCCAAGCTCGTCGAACCAGTGGAGCAGCTTCACCCGCTCGCCCGATTCGGAGAGCAGGAGCTCTCCGTCCCGCACCAGAAGCCCGTGAACCTGCGGCAGCCGCTCCGGCCAGTGAGCCCGCAGCATCCAGTCGAATACCAGCTTGTTCGAGAGCACGGGGGTGTAGACCCCGTTGATGTTCCGACCGCGAAAGTGCCGCGCGAAGTCCGGGAGGTAGTCACGCGGATCGTTGCGGGCGAGGTCATAGACCGCGTGAGACTCCGTTAGAAAGCCCTGCCGCCAGAGCGCGATCTTTACGGGCAGGGGCAGCCTTCGGCCGGCATGGCGCTCCCGCAGCACGACCTGGCACAGATCGTAGTTGATCCGCTCAGCGAGCCGCGCGAGGGGGCGCTTGAGGCGGGCTAACCCGAAGGTGGCCATGACACCCCATCAGGGAAGGGCAGAAACGAACCGGAGCATCAGCACGAAGTGACAGGTACTACCGCCCAACACGAACACGTGCCACAGTTCGTGCGAGCTGAACACGCCCGGCCAGAGCCGTGGGCGCTTGAGCGCGAACACCACACAGCCGATGGTATACACCAACCCGCCGGCGAACAGCCACTGAATCGCTTCCGGCGGGAGCGAGCGGCAGAGCGGCCCAACCGCCGACACGGACATCCACCCCATGATGAGATACAGCGCGATCGGCACCCAGTGCGGCGACTTCCGCCAGCCGACGCGGAGCCCCATCCCCACCAGCGCGATCGTCCAGACCACCGCCAGCAGGGTCCACCCCCACACCCCTCGGAGCGGCACCAGGCAGATCGGCGTATAGGTGCCCGCGATGAGCGCGAAGATGGCCACCTGGTCGAACTTCATCAACCGGTTGATCTTCTCCGGGCAGCCGTGGACAGAGTGGTAAAGGGTGCTCGCGGTGTAGAGCAGGACGAGGCTGGCGCCGTAGACAAGGAAGCCGGCCAGGTGCCAGGGGCGGCCCCGGGCGAACACCAGCAGCAGAATCAGGCCGATTACAGAGAGGATCGCGCCCGCGAAGTGGGAGACGCCGTTGAACGGCTCCCGCACCCAGCGCCAGGCCTTCGCCCGGACATCCTCTTCATCGTGGCCGTAATTGAGCTTCAACATCTGGCTCCCCATCCGTCCGCTGGTAGAATCACCCTCAGGACGCCGCCTCATTCTAGCCGGGGCGGCTTCCGCCGACACCGGGTTCGGTTCGCTACCGGTAAGTCCTCCCCAATTTCGGAAGATTCGTGGAGACGTAACCGGTATCCGGACCGTACACTAATCATGATGATCACCTCCGCGCCTGTCCTCCAGTCCCTCTTAGCGCGTGCCGTCACGGCCGCGCTTGTCGTCCTGCTCGGCGGCTCGCTCGCAGCCGGCTCCGCTGCCTCCGCCCAGGTTCCCGCGCGCCCCGTGCCGCCTGCCGTGGGAACCCTTGCTCCGGAGTTTCCGCCCAATGCGGCCTGGCTAAACACGGACAGGCCTCTAACATTGCGCGCATTGCGCGGCAAGGCGGTGCTGCTGGACTTCTGGACCTACGGCTGCATCAACTGCATGCAGATCTTGCCGGACCTGAAGCGGCTGGAGCGGAAGTACCCGAATGAGCTGGTGATCATCAGCGTCCATACCGCCAAGTTCAAAAACGAGGACGAGACGCAGAACATCCGGAGCGCTGTCCTCCGCTACAGCATCGAGCACCCGATCCTCAACGATTCCGGGCAGCGGTACTGGAACGCCCTGGGCGTGCAGATCTGGCCGACGCAGGTGCTGATCGACCCCGCGGGGCGGCTGGTCGGCGCGGTGGCTGGCGAAGGCAACTACGACGTGGTCGACCGGACCGTGGCACGGGTGCTCCAGGAGGCCCGCACGGCCGGCCATCTAAACAGCGAGCCGATTCGGTTCGCGCTGGAAGCGGCGCGCGCCCCCTCCGGGCCGCTCTCCTTCCCGGGCAAGGTGCTTGCGGATACGGGCGCCGGTGGGACCGGCCGGATCTACATCGCGGACTCACACCACAACCGGATCGTCATCACCAATCCGGCGGGTGAGGTGGAGGCAGTGGCCGGCACCGGGGAGATCGGCCGCAAAGACGGCGGATTCCATGAGGCCACCTTCGCCAACCCGCAGGGCATGACGCTGCGGAAGCTGCCGGGCGGCGGTCACACGCTCCTCGTCGCGGACACCAACAACCACACCATCCGGGAGTTGGACCTCAAGCGCGGCACCGTGACTACCATCGCTGGCACCGGAAAGCAGGCGGACGTTACCCGGCGCGTCGTTGGAGGCTCGGGCACCAAGGCCTCCCTCGCCTCGCCCTGGGACGTGCTGGCTATCGACAAAACGCTTTACATCGCGATGGCGGGTCCGCACCAGATCTGGTCGATGAACCTGGAAACCGGTCTGCTCCTTCCCTATGCGGGCTCTGGTAAGGAGGCGCGCACCGACGGCCCGTTGCGGGTGTCGGCCTTCGCCCAGCCCTCCGGGCTCTCCACCGACGGGAAGCAGCTCTTCGTGGCGGACAGCGAGATCAGCGCCATCCGGGCCGTGGACCTCCCCGGAAACGGGGGCCGGGTGCGCACCCTCGCCGGCGGGGACCTGTTCGATTTCGGAGACCGTGAAGGCCCAGGCTCCATTTCCCGCTTCCAGCACCCGCTGGGAGTGGCCTACGGCGGCGGCTTCCTCTACATTGCGGATACCTACAACCACAAGTTGAAGCGGCTGGACCTGTCCGGGGACCGCGTGGAGACGTTCGTGGGTGGTGGCGCCGAGGCCCGGCCGTTCTACGAGCCGGGCGGGATCAGCCTCTCGGGCGATCGCCTCTATGTGGCGGATACCAACAATCACCGGATCTGTGTGGTCGACGTCAAGACTCGCGCCGTCACCACGCTGACGCTCAAGAACCTGCCCGTCCCCCTCCCTGCGGAGCCGGAGCGAACCCCGGAGAAGGTGGACCTGGCGTCCGGGGCCGTGGTACTGCCGCTCGCTCTTTTGGCGCCGGACTCGGCCGGCGAGCTGTTGCTGGACGTGAAGCTGCCGCCGGCGCATCACCTGAACACGGAGAGCCCGCAGCGCTTCACCGCCGAAGTGGTCGGAGCCGGGCTCACCGTCGCGCCGGTGAGCGTCGACCCGAAGAAGTTCGCACTTCCGCTGCGCGTGCCGTTCACCACCGGAGTAGCCGGCACGAAGGGGATGCTCTCC
>JAJFMS010000755.1 GCA_020696885.1 Armatimonadota bacterium
GCTGGCCTCCACTGCTGTCCGCAGCGTGGCGCAGGGCCAGGACCCCCCGAAGGCCTACCTGTACGCCACCGGCTGGCGGGAGCTGACCTCAGACGACTTCACCGTGGCGAACGTTGATCCGGGGACGTTCACGTGGAAGGGCAACGGCTTCGACTGTACTGGTTTGCCGGTAGGCGTGACCCGCTCCAAGAGGCCGTATACGAACTTCGAGGTCATGGCCCGTTGGCGGCACCTGAAGGACGCCGGCAACTCCGGCATCTTCCTCTGGGGCGTGGAGGAGTCGATCAACAAGCTGAAGCGGAACCAGTTGCCGCAGGGGATCGAGGTGCAGGTGCTGGACTCCGGCTACACCGCGAAGTACGAGCGGGAAACCGGGAAGAAGGCGGACTGGTTCACCACCCACGGGGACGTCTTCCCCACCGCCGGCTCCAAGATGACCCCCTTCCCGCCGGTCTCTCCGGACGGCAGCCGCAGCTTCCCGCGGAAGCGGGTGAGCAACCCGACCGGCGAGTGGAACAACTACTACGTCCGCGCGATCAACGGCGAGGTCCGGCTGTGGGTCAACGGCGAGGAAGTGAGCGGCGGCAAAGACTGTAGCCCGGCCACTGGCCTGCTCTGCTTCGAGTCGGAGGGGTCGCCGGTGGAGTTCCGGGACCTGTGGATCCGGGAGCTGCCGTAGGTTTCGGTGTTCGGTGTTCGGCGGACGTGCTGCCTGCGAGGTCGCCCCGATTGGGTGGCTTAATGACGGACTACCGGCATTGGGTTGCCGGTAGTCCGTTGTTGCATGCTCGTGCCTCCGTTTAACGCTGGTCGCGGTGGGCAAGACTCCGTGTGGGTGGGTTCCGGGCCTCGATGTAGGGGTGCCGTGGAGCAATCCCGACGAGGAGTGCGATAAGATGCGGGTCCACCTCCACCGGCTCCTGCCGGCCGGTCTACTTGTCGGCGGCCTCGCGTTGGCCGGTCCGGTCTCGGCCCAGTACAACGGCGCGTTCGGCACCGTGTGGAACAATCCCAGCTCCGCGCAGATCAGCCACTACATCCAGGGCAACATGCAATCGCAGGCGCTGAGCAATGCGATTGCCGGCCAGATGGCGTTCCAGAGCTCCTTGGGCGGCGGTGCGCGCGGCGGCAAGCGGGCGCAGAAGCCCCGGACGCCGGCGAGCAAGCCGCCGGTGGCCCAGCGCCCCAGGCCGGCTTCCACGCCCGCAGCGAAGCCCGGCACGCCCTCCACGCCCTCCAACCCGGCAGCGCCCCCGGCGGCCGGCGGGTTGACCTTTCAGGCGGTATCGGGGCGTGTCATCCCGGCGAAGCTGGCGGCGAAGTTCGGCAAGACCCCGGAGGAGCAGAAGAAGCTGGAAGGCCAGATCCACCAGGTGATCAACCAGTGGGAGACGCAGGCGCTCACCCGCCAGGGCCTGGGCCGGTTCAACGAGCTGTGGGACCTCAGCAAGACGGTGCCTTACGCGGTGGCCGTCTCGCACGGGGTCTGGCGCGGCAACGGGGCGCCGCCCTCCCGGGAGATGATCCTCGCCAGCCAGCGCACCCTCGGGGAGCAGCTCCGGCGCAGCCCGGACCTGGCGAAGCTCACGGACCTCGAGAAGCAGGAGCTGTATGAGACGCAGGCGCTCATGACCTTCCTGCTGGAGAGCGGCCGGGAAGCCGCGGTGCGCTCCCGCAACCTGGATGCGGAGCACAAGATCCAGGCGATGGCGGGGCAGTTCCTCACGGCGATGACCGGCACGCAGCCGGACCGCATCGAGATCAGCAACGATGGGTTCGAGTTGAAGAAGTAGTTGGTAGCGCGGCGTGGAGCACTGCGGCACCCACCGATCAATGCCCCGGCCTTCGAGAGAGGGTCTCTCCTCCTTGGTAAGGAGGGGAGTTGCGGCGGCGTGGGGCGGAACGGCGCCTATGGGTTATCGGCCGAGTCCTCGAATGAGGGACTCCCCTCCTTGCGAAGGAGGGGCAGGGGGAGGTTCTCTCGTTAACGGTGACCATGCTCGGAAAGACCTCCCCCGGCCCCTCCTTGGTAAGGCGGGGAGCTGCGGCGGTGTGGGGCGAAGCGGCGTGTTGCCTCGCCTCGCCAGCCGCAGGTTCTACTGCGGCCGTTACAGGCTCTTCACCACCTCGATGAGCTGCTCCAGCGCCTGGCCCCAGCCCTCGTGGAAGCCCATCTCTTCGTGGCGGTCCTTGGTGGCGGGATCACCGTGCAACGCCAGCGCCGTGTAGCGGGTGCCGGTCCCGTGCGCCTCGAACGTGATCACGGCCGTGAAGCGGAGCTCGGCGCATTCGGCGCTGCCGGCGGGCAGCGGGCCCGCCGGGCGGAAGCCCGGCTCCAGGGCGTTCGTCCAGACCAGCCGCTCGTTCTCGACTACCTCCAGGTAGCAGCCGTGGTTGTCGAACCGCTCCCCCTCCGGCGATTGCATCACCGTGTGGAAGGTGCCGCCCGGGCGCAGGTCGATCTCGCATTCCGGCGTGCTCCAGGGCGCCGGCGTGAACCACTTCTTCAGGTGCTCCGGCTCGGTCCAGGCCTTCCAGACAAGCTCGCGGGGTACGTCCACGAAGCGCTCGAGCAGGAGGTCCAGCGCGGGATTGAAAGCGGTGGTGGCGTTAGGCATCATTGTTGTTCCTTGAGATCGTTCTTGAGGTCGTGGAGGTAGTCGTCCAGTTGATCGAGGCGGCGTTCCCAGCCGGTGCGCTGGGTAGCCAGCCAGTCCTGCGCCGCCTCCAGCGGCTGCGGCGCGAGCTGGTAGGTCCGCACCCGGCCGGTTTTGCTCGAACGCACCAGGCCGGACTGCTCCAGCACGCCGAGGTGCTGCGAGAACGACGGGAGCGCCATCCGGAACGGCTGCGCCAGCTCGGTCATCGCGGCGGGGCCGCGAGTGAGCCGTTCGAGCACTGCCCTCCGGGTGGGGTCCGAGAGCGCATGGAATACGCGCGTCAGGTCAACGGATTGGTTAGGCATACGCCTAACTATAGCGTCGGGAAATACTTAGGTCAACGCCTTTGTTTCTGGCGTGTAAGTCGGTGGTTAGTACTTCGTGCGGCTTTGCAGGAGGTTGCGGTAACGGCCAGGGACACCGGCGCTCGGCGAGCCGCTTGATGCTGTGCAAACTCCCCCGGCTCCACTCCGCGCTCTGTGTTTCCCATACGGGCTCGCTGCGTTTAACTCCGATTGCAGCATGCCATCGCAGTACGCGGACGGCGCACACGAAGTCCCTTGCCGGACGTGATTGGCCTATACTAAGCTCGAAAGCTGCTCAACGAGCGACGCGCTCCAAGAGCCTAACCCGCTGCGCATGGAGGATCCCCACGGTGTCATCCTACACCCGTCGTGAATTCGCTCGTTTTGCCCTCTCCGTGTTCCCCGCCGCCGGCCTGCTCGGCGGCAGCCGCCCGCTGTTTGCGGCCGACGGGCCGGACTCAAAAGTC
>JAJFMS010000756.1 GCA_020696885.1 Armatimonadota bacterium
CGACAAGCTCCTCGCTTTCCAGAGCGGCGTGGTGCAGATCGGGTTCTGGGTGCTGGACGACCTGGCGAAGCGGAACCAGCCGCTCGCCATGCCGCTCATCCCGGTGGCCATCAAGTACCGCTGCATCGACAGCCCGCGGCAGGCGATCGACAACGCGCTGCAAGCCCTGGAGCAGGCGCTCGACCTGCCCGCCCCCGGGAACCTCTCCGCCTACCAACGACTGCGGCGGGTCGGCGATCGCGTGCTCACCTCCCTGGAGCGCCACGCCGGCCTGAAGGAAGCCGAGGGCGGCGACCTGGACGAGCGGATCCGCACCGTGCGGCAGCGGACCCTGGAGCGGGTGGCCGAGCGCATTGGCACTCACGTGAACCCCAACGAGCCGCCCGCCGATCAACTTCACATGCTGTTCCACCAGCTCAAGTCGTGGGTCGGCATGCTCGCGGACGACCATCACGACTACGACGAGCGCCTCTACCAGAAGCGAGTGCAAGACGCCGTACCGCTCTTCGCCGAGCTGCAGCGGCTGCAGAACTTCATCGCGTTGACCGGCGACTACGTGGCGGCGGAAGCCACCGCGGAGCGGTTCCTGGACGTGCTCGGCCGGTTGGAGAAGGAAGTGCTCGGCAGCATCCGCCACAGCGTGCCCCGCGAAGCAAGAATCCGCATTGCTCCCCCCATCCGCCTGGAAGACCGCTACACTGAATACCGGCAAAGCAAACGGCAGGTTGTGGCGGACGTAACCCGCGAACTAGAAGGCAACATCCGCAGGATGCTGCAAGAGCTCTCGAAAGACGCCACCCCGATCGCCCTGGACGCCTGAGGGTAGGTGCGAACGACGAGGTGCGAAGTGCGAACTGGGAAGCGGCCGCCGACCAGAACCCCGCCGCTGCGCCCCGCACCGTTTCCTTCCGAACACCCAACACCGAACACCCAACACCGAGGAGACCTCTACCAATGAAGGGACTGTTTACCGCCGTGGTTGCGGCCGCACTGCTGGCCGCCGTACCGGCCTCCGCCCAGGAGACCCCCTCCCTGCTGGGCGGCAGCAGCGCTGTTGCTAACTTCTTCGGCTCCACCGGCCTGCTGACGATTCCCAGCGCCTACACCGTGGGCGACCGGGGCATCGGCGCGCACGCCTACTTCGCCGAGGACTTCGAGAGCTACGGCGCCCGAGTGGGCCTTGGCAGCCGGCTGGAGGTGGGCGCCACCTTCCTGAACGCGGACAGCGGCAACGACGGCGTGCTGCTGAACGCCAAGTTCACCGTGCTGCAGGAGACGCTTCCCCTCCCGGGGGTGGCGATCGGCATTGTGGACGCGTTCGACGAGCTGGACCTGGATCCGAGCTTCTACGTGGTGGCGTCTAAGGACCTGTCCCGCATCATCCCGTTGAACCTCTTCCCGATCCGCGCCCACGCGGGATGGGGCACCGGCATCTACGACGAAGAGCCGTTCTTCGGCCTGGAGATGAACCTGGGCACCCCGCTGGACGTGCTGCCGATCGATCACCCGGTGTTCAGCGGCATCGCCGAGTATGCGAACCAGAACGTGAACCTGGGCCTCCGCGGCCGGTTCAAGGGCTTCGCGGCCACCGTCTCCCTGTTCGACTTCGACAGCTTCGGCGGCGGCATCAGCTACACCACCGGCCTCCGCATCCGGTAGGTCGGGAGTAGTAGAGTGGTGGAGTGGTGAGTAGTGGGAACGCGGCCACCAGGCCGCACTGGTCCCCATTACTCCACCACTCCGCCCCAGTCGCCTGTAGCAATCCCGATGTTAACGGAGCCTGCTCCCGCCGAAGCCCGCAGGCTGGGTACTTCGCAACCTTCGGGATTGCCACAGCGCCACGAGAGCACGGCGAAAGGCCGAGGGGTCGGCTGGCGCTTCGCAATGACCTGGAAGCGCGGAGCGTGAGCTACTACTTGTAGTCGTCCCGCACCGGATGGAAGATATCCAGCGCCCGTGCCGGGCCGTTCACGCTGCGGGCGGAATGCGGCGTGTTGCCGGGGATGCAGTAGCTGTCCCCCTTCCGGATGATCCGTGCCTCATCCCCGATGATGAGCTCGAACTCCCCTTCCATCCCCATCCCCGCCTGCTCATGCGGGTGTTGATGCGTCGGCACCAGGGCGTCCGCCCGGTCGAAGTGGACGAACGACAGCATGATCTCCTCGCCCCAGGCGGTGGTGATCGTAACGCCGGGGAAGATCTCGCGGGTGGGCTGCTGGGAAAGGTCGAAGAAGGGCATGGTAGTAGAATCTTAGCCGCAGATGAACCGGCTGCACGCAGATAAGGAAGGACGCCACAGAGTCTTAGCCACAGCTGGACACTGATGGGAAGCAGCGAAGACGGTCAGCGTGAATAGGGGTTCGGGGAGTTGTCCGGGTAGCCCTGCGCCCTGGCTCTCTCGCCCTGCTACCGCGCGCACATGCTCCGGCCTTCCTGCGGCCGGGTGAGCCCGCCCCAGCCGGTCCCGCCCGGCGGCAGCCGAAGCGGCGGCCAGAAGCACGCCGAGTGCGCGCGTCTCGGGAGCCAGGCACGGTCGAAGGGCGAGACGGTGGGAGTGCGTGGCATGGAGGACCTCCGAGAGTAGCTACTCGCGCAACCTGTCCCGGAGCGCCGCCGGAGATCGCAATTAGACAGGATGACAGGATTGATCAGGATGGCGATCTCTATCCATTTATCCTGTCCAAAACCTCTCTTCCCCTCTCCGCGCCCTCGGCGTCTCCCATACGGGCACGCTGCGGTTAATTCCCCTGTCTGTGCGCGCAGGTCAGCGGCTGCACCGGCTCTCGAGCAGCCGTTTCAGGTGTTCCGCGTCCACCGGCTTGGTCAGGTGCTCGTCGAAACCCGCTTCCCGACTGCGGCGGCGGTCTTCGCTCTGGCCGTAGCCCGACAGCCCGATGATGGCGCCCGCATACCCGAGGTCCGCGCGGAGCCGGCGGGCGATCTCGAACCCGTCCATCCCCGGGAGGCCGATGTCGAGCAGCACCACGCGTGGAGCCTGGGCACGCACCGACTCCAGGGCGACCGGCCCGTTGCCCGCGATCGAGCAGTCGTAGCCCCAGATCGCCAGCAGCTCTCCCAGCGTTTCGGCGGCGTCGTGATTATCCTCGACCAGCAGGATCCTCGGCAGTCCGGCCGCGTCTCCGGTCGTCGGCGCAGGCTCTACCTCCAGCGACACGGGATCGGTTGTGGCTGCACGCGGCAGCGCGGCGGAGTAACCCGGGCTTCCGGCGAGCCGGCCCGATCGCTCCCCTGCTGCTGCGGCCGCGCCATCCCAGGGCAGCCGCACTACGAACTCACAACCCTGCCCCAACCCCCCGCTGAAGACATCGACCGTGCCCCCGTGCAGCTCCACCAGCGAGCGCACCAGGGTCAACCCCACGCCCAGGCCGCCCTCGGAGCGATCCGGCGTGCGCTCCCCCTGCACGAACAG
>JAJFMS010000757.1 GCA_020696885.1 Armatimonadota bacterium
ATCGGGGCGTACCCCTGGAAACATGTCGTGCTCGATTCCGGACCAGTCGGCATGATCACCAATCCGCGGGTTACACCTGCCAATCAGGCGTGTTCAGCCTGGATGCAGCGTCTGCTAAGTCTTGGCATCGGCGTGTATCTGCCCGAGATCGTCGACTACGAGGTCCGTCGCGAACTCCTTCGATCTCAAAAGCTGAACGGTCTCCGACGCCTGGACAATCTCGCCAATCTCGTTGATTACGTCCCGTTGTCGACCGACGTGATGCGACAAGCCGCCAGGTTCTGGGCGCAATCTCGACAACAGGGCCGCCCAACGTCTTCGGATGCCGCCCTCGACGCCGATGTGATCCTTGCGGCACAAGCACGCACTATCGGGACCTCGGACGTCATCGTGGCCACGACCAACCCCGGACATTTGTCCCGCTTCGTGGCTACGGCGTTGTGGTCTACTCTTTAGATTCTGACCTTCCTAGATCGTCCTGAAGCACGCCATGCACTGCAAACACTTCCTCCAGAACCCGCTCTCCCGCCGGGAGATGCTCTCCCAATGCGCCAACGGCTTCGGTATGCTGGCCCTGGCGGGGCTGCTTCAGAGCGAGGGCCTCGCGGCGCAGGCGGGGCCGAACACGGTCGACCCGCTCGCGGCGCGCAACGGCCACTTCAAGGCAAAAGCTAAGAGTGTGATCTTCCTGTTCATGGACGGCGGGCCGAGCCAGGTGGATACCTTCGACCCGAAGCCGCGGCTGATCAAGGAGCACGGCCAACCGATCAAGATGAAGGTTCCGCCCACGCAGTTCAACAACGTAGGGAACGTGCTGAAGTCCCCCTGGGAGTTCAAGCAGTACGGCCAGAGCGGCATCCCGGTGAGCGACCTCTTCCCGCATGTGGCGCAGTGCGTGGACGACCTGGCAGTGATCCGCTCCATGACGGCGGACTTCTCCGAGCACACCAACGCGAACTACTTCATGCACTCCGGCCACGGCCTCCAGGGGCGCCCCAGCATCGGCTCCTGGGTCACCTACGGCCTGGGCAGCGAGTGCCGCAACCTGCCCGGCTTCGTAGTGCTGAACAGCGGGATGATCCCGCCGGGCGGCCTGGACTGCTTCAACAGCGGCTTTCTGCCGGCGTCCTACCAGGGCTCCCTCTTCCGCGAAGGCGAGGAGCCGGTGGCGGACCTTCGCCGGATGGAAGTGAGCGCGCAGGCCCAGCAGAGCAAGCTGGCCCTGATGCGAAAGCTGGACAAGTCCGTCGCCCAACGGATCGGCGCGGACGATCGGGTGGAAGCCGCCATCGGAAACTACGAACTGGCGTTCCGGATGCAGTCCGCCGTGCCGGACCTGATGGACATCAAGGGCGAAACCGAGGTCACCAAGAAGCTGTACGGCCTGGATGAGCCGGAGACGAAGCTGTTCGGTCACCAGTGCCTGGTGGCGCGCCGGCTGGTGGAGCGCGGCGTGCGCTTTATCGAACTGCTCTGCCCGCGGGTGTCCGCGGACCGCTGGGATCAGCACAGCGACCTGAAGGCCGGCCACGAAAACAACGCGAAGGCCACCGACAAGCCGGTGGCGGCGCTGCTCAAGGACCTGAAGTCACGCGGGCTGCTGGACAGTACGCTGGTGGTGTGGGCGGGCGAGTTCGGCCGCACTCCGATGGCGCAGGGAAGCAACGGGCGAGATCACAACCCGTTCGGGTTCACCATCTGGATGGCGGGCGGCGGCGTGAAGGGCGGCACGGTCTACGGCGCCACGGATGACTACGGCTACTATGCCGTGGAGAACAAGGTGAGCCTGCACGACCTGCACGCCACGATGCTCCACCTGCTGGGAATGGACCACAAGCGCCTTACCTACCGCTTCAGCGGCCGCGACATGCGGCTGACGGACGTCTACGGCGAGCTGATCAAGGACATCCTCGTCTAACCGTACTACTGCGAGACCGGAAATTAACCGCAGAGACGCAGAGGACGCGGAGAGGGAATGGAACCACAGATGAACGCAGATGAACACTGATCAAGGGACAGGGCGTTGAGACATGCCGAAAGGGCTTCTCATCTCATTTCCATCCCTATCCATCCCTATCCGGGTCGGGCAACGCGTTTGCTTTAGAACTCGTGCCCAGATCGGTTTGATCCCTATCCGTGTCCATCTGTGTGTATCTGTGGTTCTCTCTCTCCCCGTGCCTCTCTGCGCCCCCTGCGTCTCTGCGGTTAATTCCCTCTCGGTTCCTAAGGGCTGGCGCAGGTCACCCGGTCCTGACGCTTAACCAGCAGCTCGCCGCGCGGTGTCGCCACCACCTGCCAGCGGGAGCCACGTGCAGCCTCGCCCAAATCGCTGGACTGTGCGGCATCCCCGGTCGCCTCTTGCAGGGAGGAGAGGAGGTGCGACTCCGGTTGAAGAAGTGCCTGGGTGAATGGATTCATCGGTCGCCTCCTGACGTGCGCGGGTGGATGAGTCCGGGATACCGATGCATCATTAGGAAATCATTAGAATGAGCCGCACAACGGATCGCAGAACGCTGCTGAAGGGCGCCCTCGCTGCAGGCGCCGGCGTCTGGCTGGGCACGGAGAGTGCTGCCGCGCAGGGCAAGTCGCCCAACGAGAAGCTCAACGTCGCCGTGGTGGGCGTGGGGGGACGCGGGGGCGCCAACCTCCAGGGAGTCGCCGGTGAGAACATCGTCGCGCTCTGCGACGTGGACGACAACACGCTCAACGGCGCCGCCGCACGCTTCCCGAAGGCCTCCAAGTACAACGACTACCGCAAGATGCTCGAGCAGAAGAACATCGACGCGGTGGTGGTGAGCACGCCGGACCACATGCACGCGCCGGTGGCCGCCAACGCCCTCCGGTTGGGCAAGCACGTCTACTGCGAGAAACCGCTCACCCACACGGTCCACGAAGCGCGCGTGCTGCGAGACCTGGCGCGAGAGCACCGCGTGGCCACCCAGATGGGCAATCAAGGGCACTCCAACCCCGGCGCCCGGCGGACCGTGGAGCTGATCGAGTCCGGCGCCATCGGCTACATCCGCGAGATCCACGCCTGGACGGACCGCCCGATCTGGCCCCAGGGCCAGGACCGCCCTACCGCGAGCCCGCCGGTTCCCTCCAATCTCCACTGGGACCTCTGGCTGGGCGCCGCTCCGGAGCGGCCGTTCAACCCGGCCTACCTGCCCTTCAACTGGCGCGGCTGGTGGGACTTCGGCACCGGAGCGCTGGGCGACATGGCGTGCCACGTGCTGGACGTGGCGTTCTGGGGCCTCAAGCTGGAGCACCCCTCCTGGATCGAAGCGCAGAGCTCCCCGGCGAAGCCGGACAGCCCGCCGGAATGGTCGATCATCACCTACCAGTTCTCCCGGCGCGATGCCCTGCCGCCGGTCCGCCTCACCTGGTACGACGGCAAGAAACTGCCGTCTTCGGACCTGGTCTACGGC
>JAJFMS010000758.1 GCA_020696885.1 Armatimonadota bacterium
CGGGTGGGGTCGCCGAGCGCCTTGAAGATCAGCGCGAGCTCCACTTTCGATATTTCGATATTCATAGAAGCATTGTATCCCTGGAGGCCGTCGAGTGTCTACCTGAAGGTTCCGGGACCGGAAACGACAGCATCTCCCGACCGTTTCCGGTACCGAACGGTCGATGACCGTTTGTGCTCTCCCGTACGGATTCTGTTGAGCCCGGCCCTCCCCAGCTACCGGGGCGGCTACGGCCCTGCGGGAGGGTTCACGCATCGAGAACACAGGTGGTCAGCGACAGGCCTGCTACAAGAGGCGAAAGCATCCCCCTGAACGGTGATCTCTGGGGCGAATGGTCGCTGACCGTTCGCGGCGCTGGGTGATTCGTCCGCTTTCGCAGCCGGCCCCGGTATATACTGGCGACAACGGTCCGTGGGCTTCCATCCGCCCAGCCGTCATCGACACTCGTCGTTGGGAGAATCTGTGAAGCTCATGCGCATCGTCTTCGTCGCCGGTTACTGGGCGATCGTGATCCTGTTCGTCGTCTGTGCGATGGCGCTGATCTGCTTCGCCGGGATGGAACTCTGGCGCGGCGTGGTCCCGGCCACGGAACTGCCGCTGAAGGGACGCTTCGACGCGATCCTGGAAAGCATCGGGCTCCTCACCATCGCGGTGGCCTCCCTGGAGCTGGGACAGACGGTCCTGGAAGAGGAAGTGCTGCGCTCCGCCCACCTGAGCGCCCCGACGCGGGTGCGGCGGTTCCTCTCGCGCTTCATGATCGTAGTCATCGTCTCACTGGCCATCGAGTGCCTGGTCGCGACGTTCCAGGTAGCCCATCAGAACCCGTCCCACCTGATCTATGCAGCGTCCATCGGCGTCGCAGCCGCGGGGCTGCTGGCCGCCTGGGGCCTGTTCGTGAAGCTCAACACGGCTGCGGAGGAGCTGGAGCCGGTGGCGATGGCGCAGGTGAAGGAGGAGGATGAGAAGATGGACCAGGACGCAGCGGCCTGAGCGCGGCGGGACGCGGGACCGGTGGGAGTGGGAGTGTGGGAGGCGCTGATCTCCCATACCCCAGTGCTCCGCCAGCGGTTAGCCCTTCCACACGAAGAACCAGCCGGCTCCGCCCGGGCCAGAACGCCTCTTTGAGGGTATTTCGAAAGATCGATTACGATGCGAACCTGGGAAGTATGAGTCTGGTCATCGTGAGATAGATGCGGCTCTCGGTCAACTCTGGTAATCTGGTACGTAGTCATATTCTTTGCTTAGCGAACGGCAGCGCCCAATCAAGCAAGGATGCGCTCGATGGCCCAACGCTGTGGCAGCAGTTGCCAGCCCCGGCGTCCTGCGTCTCGCTTCACCACCTCGACCCTCCAGTCACACTCTTGCGCTGTACAGGCCTCAAATGCGGATCTCAAAACTCCCATCCACCCACACCAACTGCAGACGGGTCAGCCGGCCTCGGGCGTTGCGGAAGAGCTGTTTGGCCATGGACGCCAAGACCTCCCTTCTGCTCGCCGGTGTCTTCGCGAGCCTACCCGTCATAGCCTCGCTCGCCGCCGATTCGGTCGCCGTTCCGGAGCGTTCGATCGCCGTGAAGAAGGAGCTGCTCTTCTCGGATGACTTCGAGGGGACTGAGCGCTCGAGCCTCTGGCACCGGGTGGTGCCGACGTTCGTGTTCGAGGGTGGGATGCTCAAGGGCACCCAGACCCGCGATCAGAACATCCCCGCCCAAGACGGCAGGCCGGCCCAGACGCCGCATGCGGCAGTCTACGGCCTGAACCTCCCCACCAAAGACAGCGTGGTCGAGGTGAAGATGAAGTTCTCCGGCGCCACCGCGATGGACGTGGAGTTCGACGACCGTGCCTACAAGGGCGCCCACTACGGCCACCTCTGCCGCGCCATTGTGCGGCCGGATCGCGTCACCATTATGGATGAGCGCGAGGGCACCCAGAACGAGGTGGTCAAGGCGATGCGCCTGGATCCTGCCACGAAGGACGAGGCGAACCGGATCATCGCCCGGCACATGGCCCACTTCCCGCTGGCCGAAAAAGTAGAGCAGGGCAAGTGGTACACGGTGGTGGTGGAGACCGTCGGCGAAGCGATGCGCGTGACGATCGACGGCAAGCCGGTGGCGTTCTTCAAGTCTCCCGGCATCGGCCACGCCACCAAGTCCAAGATCGAGGTCGGCGTTAGTGGCAAAGACGGCTTCTTCGACGACATCAAGGTCTGGAACGCCGAGCCCGCAAAGTAGGCGGTCCCGGCGAGCTTCCCGCGCCCTGCTGTAGATCAAAAGCCCGGACGGTCCGAAGAGGAGCGTCCGGGCTTTGACGTTCCGCGAAGAGCACTCCTGCCATGGATCACTGGGAACTGGCGCGGAAGCTATATGCCGCAGGGTTTTCCCACCAGGAGGTGCGGAGTGTCTGGGCTTACGCCTGGAACGAACAGCGTCTCCCCCGGACAGGCCGGAAGAGAACGCCCTGGGAAGCGCAGGCCCTCGAAGAGATTGAGGTCCGGCTCGACGACATCGAGTTCCCTCCGGGTGAGAGTTTTAGCTTGAACAATTACTTCGGATAGCCCCCTGACCCTGGCAGCGGGGAAGAGAAGCCTCGCTGGGTGGCCTGCGGCCAGCGATCGTCCGGACGGGTCACTACTCCGCGTCCCGATCGTTGCGCCAAAGGGACCCATCAGTCTCCTCCGGCGGCCGCCCGGCTCGCGTGCGGCTGAAACGCCGGTGGGAATCGCCGCCTGCGGGATGGGGGGCCGGGGCCGTTTGCGCTACCACCTCCGGGTCCGGCGGGGTGCGGATGCCGAAGATGCCGGCGAAGCCCATGGTGAAGATCGCAAGCCCGCGCGGGACGCGCTGGGCGATGCGGGAGAAGAGTCCCATCGTGGTGTTGCCTCCGTGCTGAAAGGTAGAACGTCCACGGGGATCGGGATCTTGCGGTAGGTGTGCTGGTTGGCCTGAGGATTGAGCGCGGCGGAGGTGGCTGGCCGAGTAGAGGCGCTCACCCTCTGGGATTGCCACAGCGCCGCCAGAGCCCGGTGGGAAGCGAGAGGGGCGGCGGGCGCTTCGCAATGACTGGAGGGGCGGGGATGCCGGCCGGGCTTCGGCCCGGCCGGCACCCGAGGCGCTACTTCCGCTCCAACTCCGGGAGCTTGGACTTCGCGCCCGGTGCGCTCTTCTGGATCCGATCCAGCTCCTTCTGGGAGAGGTCCCGGGCCTCGTCGGCGCCGTTGACTACCCGCGGGGTGAGGAACACGATCAGCTCCGTCTTGGTGTCTCGCTTGGCGGTGCTGCGGAAGAGGCTTCCGAACACCGGCAGGTCGCCGAGGACCGGGATCTTGTTCCGGACGTTGGTGCGGGACACTTTCTGGAGGCCGCTAAGCACCAGCGTGTCGCCGTCCCGGAGGGTGACCGAGGTGTCGGTGACGCGCTGGGTGGTGAT
>JAJFMS010000759.1 GCA_020696885.1 Armatimonadota bacterium
CTTGATCGTCACTGGTTCCCGGGTGGTGTTTTCTCCCCCATGATCGAGATCAAACAGAAGCGGACGCAGAAGGTCCTCCACCGCGTGGAGGCCGAGTCGCTGGCGGGTGCGGACTTGCGCGGGCTGGATCTCGTGGGCGCGGAGTTGACCGAGACAAACCTGGCGGGGGCCAACCTGGAGGGAGCCCGCCTCTTCCAGGCGAGGCTGCGCGGCGCCAACCTCCAGAGCGCCAACCTGCGCGGCGCGCAGCTCGTGGACGCCACCCTGTACGACGCCGACCTGCGCGGGGCGGACCTCACCGGCGCGGACCTGAGCATGGCCGGAGTGGCCGGCGCCGACTTCCGGAACTGCACCCTGGTGGAAGTGATGCTGGAGCGGACTTACTACGACCTCACCACGCGGTGGCCCCAGGGATTCCGGCCGGACCGGTTCGGCGCCGAGCGGCTGGTCTAGCCGGAGGTTGCCCGCGAAACCGGCCCCAGGGAGTTGCCCGCGAAACAGGCGAAAAAGCGCGAAACGAGAGAGTTAGACAGGATTAACAGGATCTACAGGATGGGAAGGCAACGGGGAACAACGCGCCGCTACGGCTCTCCGGTCGGTCCCATCATCCCGTCAATCCATCCCGTAGATCCTGTCCGAAACGCTCTCCCACGCCCTTCCGCAGGCAATGCCCCTTTCCCCTTTTCGCGCTTTTTCGCGTGTTTCGCGGGCAACTGGCTCCGATCCCTTCCCAGAGGCTCCTGCGTACGATCCGATCGCGGGGAGCCGGCCGACAATGACCCTGTTGCGGCTGCCTGTGTCGTCTGGGTGGCTGCCGGGATGTGTTGAATGCTGAATCGACGCCAGCTCCTCGCGGCCGCAGGGGCGACCGCTTTGAGCGCTACCCTCGAGGTCGAGGCAAAGCCCCGCTACGGCATTGCCGGCAAGATCTTTACCGAAGGGACGGTCCCGGTAGCCGGGGCGCGGGTGATGCTGCTGGCCCCTAACGGCACCCTCCTGCGGGAAGCGCGCAGCAATCGGACGGGGAATTACCAGCTCCTGCGGGTGGATTCCGGGCTTCATCGCCTGGCCGTGGCGGCGCCGGGACTGCAGTACCGGGAGCTCCTCGTTTCCAGCGGCAGCGGCGTCACGTTCCAGGACTTCGGACTGCTTCCCGAGTCCGCCGCGGGAGAGTGGAGCAGCGGCGGGGTGGTGGACCCGCTGACGGGCACCGATCCCCTTTCCGGCGTCCTCCTGCCCGACGGGCGCGTCTTTCTGGCCGGCGACGGGATCCTGATCTTCGACCCGACCACCGGCGAGTCAATCGTGGGAGCTCCCTCCCCGGTTACGCAAATCGGCCACGCAGCGGCGCTGCTGGCAGACGGACGGGTGCTGCTGGTGGGCGGCGGCGCACCGGGCGAAGCTGGCGCGGCCGTGCCCACCGCCACCGTGAGCGCGTACCAGCCCGCTGACGATACCTGGGAAGTTTGGCCCGGGATCGCGGAGCCGCGCTGGTCCCCCACCCTCGCCCGGCTGACGGATGGACGGCTGCTGGTGATCGGTGGGCTGGGTGCGGACGGCGCGCCGCTGAGCTCGTGCGAGATTCTGGACCCGGCTACCGGCGGCTCCGTCCCGGTCGCGTCGCTGCCAGTTAACATGGGGCGCACGCCGGCCCTCCCGCTCGCCGATGGGCGGGTGCTCTGTACCTGGGATGTGCCGCGGATCTACGATCCTCGCCAGGACGAATGGCTCGAGGCGCCCGGATTTGCGCAGCCGGAGCGGGCCGATCTGGAGGGGTGCCCCGCGGGTCGAACACCACCCGCCGGTGAGCTCCCCCACCCCGGAGACCTTCCGGACCACTTGCTGGCACCGCTGCCGGATGGCACGGCGGTGGCGATCGGCGTTCGGCGGACGGCCTCTCCCACCGACCTGGCGATGGCCGAGGTGCGCGACATCCGGGAAGGAACCTGGACGCCGCAGGGCGCCCCGCGCACGCCGCGCTCGATGCCGCTGGGCGTTCCGCTGCCGGATGGCCGCGTCCTGGTGGCCGGCGGGCGCCAGGAGGATCCGGACACCGCGGAGGACGTGGACGACTGGTGCCGGGTGCCGCGCGTGGACCTGTTCGGGCCGGCTCCGGGTGACTGGCGCCGCGTAGACGACCTGGCCGCGGCTCGCGGCAACCACGGCGTAGCGCTGCTCCTGCCGGACGCCCGGGTGCTGGTGGCGGGCGGCAGCGGTGATCCCAACTCCCCTACCGGTCCGGGGAGCACCGGGATCGAGCTGTTCACGCCGCCCTACCTGTCTCGCGGTCCGCGCCCGCAGATCCTCACCCTCTCGACCGCCGTGCTGCGCCGGGGGAAGACGCTCACCATCGATCTCGGCCCGGGGATGTCGTTGACCGACGTGGTGCTGGTGAGCGCCCGGGCCTGTTCTCGCTGGTCGGACAGCGGCGCGCAGCGGACCGTGCGGCTGCGCTTCAACCAGAAGGCAGCCCGGGTCCGGCTGACCGTGCCCCGGAGCGCCACGGAGCTGCCGCCCGGCCACTACCTGCTGTTCGCCATGGTGGACGACGTGCCTTCGAATGGGAAGCTGGTCTTTGTGCCGGAAGCCGGCCGGACCGGGCGCTAGTACGTCGCGATCGGGTGTCCGGATTTCACCACAAAGGCACGAAGGCACCAAGAATACGTTGGGAAGGGAGGCTGCGTTCTGGGCCTGCGGCCTGGCGCTGTAGGCTCGGGGGCTGGAGCGGGTTCACGTGACCGCCTGGCGGTTTCAGGGACTTCGCACTCGGCGCCGCCCCGAAGGCGCGGTGTGGTTGCCCTGCAAACGCGGACGGTGCGGGCGCGCGTAAAGCCGTACCGCCCCGCTCGATGGTTACGGCTCTGCCGACGCCAG
This sequence comes from Armatimonadota bacterium, assembly GCA_020696885.1. The sequence continues at coordinate 2,875 of JAJFMS010000759.1, forward strand.
GAGGTCGGCCTGGCGAGGGCAACCACGGCGAGTGCCCCTACGCAGCACCGCGCGTTTGGTCGGCACGTTCCCTCTCCCGCCTTTCCCGGTCTCCTCTTAGTGTCTTTGTGGTGAACTCTGCCCAACCGGGAACGGCAGTTCAGTCACAGTTGGGCCAGGTGAGGATTCCCGGGCCGTCCGGGGTGAGCACCGGCACCCAGGCCTCAACAATCTCCGACAGTCGATCTTCGTCCAGGGTCAGGTGTGTGCGGATCTCGCCGGCGCCGTCGGACTGCCAGTAGGCGATGGCGGCGATGGCCGTACGCAGGCGTTCGAGCTGCTCGCCGTGCGGAGGCCGATCCCCGCAGCAGGAGGTTCCGCGATGGAACGCGGCACGAAGCTCTGCGGCATCGAAGCGCCCTTCGGACGCCTGGTAGCGGAAGCCGCCCAGCGGTACGTAGCAGCCTGCGACTTCCCGCTCCAGGCAGGCGAGACCGGCGCACTGCTGGCTGTAGACGACCGCGCCATCTTGCGCGACAATCACTGCGAGGTAGGGCTCCAGCGTCC
>JAJFMS010000760.1 GCA_020696885.1 Armatimonadota bacterium
CCTTCATCGGGCGCACCCATCCCCAAGCCTTTGATCCCCGCAACTGAACGTGGACGACCAGTATTTCGTCCAGTTCCGGGAGGTCAACGACGTGTCCCGACCGCTGATCGAGGTCAGCGTCGTTGGCCCCGGCGGTAGCTACAGCCTGCCGATGCTGGTTGACACCGGCGCCGACAACGTCGTGCTCCCGGCGTGGATGATGCACTTCCTCCAGGTCTCGGAGGCGGACTGCCTGCGCCAGCGGGCGCGCACCATCTACGGGTCTCAGGATGGCCTGGTGTCAGCCGTGGAAGCGGAGCTTTCGTTCCCGGACCACTGGGAGGACCGCAGCTTCAAGTCGCCGTTGGTGTTCTCCGCGGTGCTTGATGCCGCGGGGTACGGGCTGCTGGGGAGAAGCCCGACACTGGACCACGTGGGGCTGCGGTTCGGTAACCGCGAAGGATTCGGGTTCTGGATCAGCTTCCCGGCACCTGGCTAACGGGTGCGAGTGGTTGTCCCCTGCTTTCGAACTGCCGCCGCAAGAGGACCTTCGCGGCGACTACCCGAAGCACTGTTATAGGGGCCTCCCGCAGGCCGTCCTGCTCATCTGACCTTCCCAGGAGCGCGCATGCTCACGGTCCCCGCGTACCCGTTGGTCTACGAACTCAGCCGTCATCTGGAGCCGCGCGCTTCCGTTGAGCCGGGCGAGATGCTGCTCGTCCAATCGGAGGATGCGCTGTCCGGGCAGATCCGGGGTCCCGGCGACCGCCGCGATCGGACGGTGATGCCATTCAGCAACCCGGTGGCCGGCCCGATCGAGGTGCGGGGCGCGGCTCCGGGCGACACGCTGGCGGTCCGGATCCACGAGATCCGCCCGACATCGGGCCAGTGCGCCACGTATACCGCCCCGCCACGAGCATTGTCGGAATGGTTGGGCGGGGATGTGCCGCATGGCGCTCACGTCTGTCCGATCCGCGATGGGCTGATCTACTGGAGCGAGGAGCTGACGCTCCCCTACGCACCAATGCTGGGCTGCATCGGCACGGCGCCGGACTGGGGGGTGCCCACCACCGGTCCGGCCGGAGCCTACGGCGGGAACATGGACCTGGTGGAGGTGGCGCCGGGGGCCACGCTTTACCTGCCGGTGTTCGTGCCCGGCGCGCTCCTCTACCTGGGCGACGCGCACGCCGCGATGGGACACGGGGAGTTGTCCGGCACCGGGCTGGAGATGGCGGCAGAGACGCGGCTCACGGTGGACCTGATCCAGGGCCGGAGCATCCCGGGTCCCCGCATCGCCTCGGCGGAGGAGCTGGTGGCGGTGGCCACTGCGGGGAACCTGGAGCGGGCGATCGCGCAGGCTACGTCATACCTGATCCTCTGGCTGGAAGCGGAGTTCGGCTGGAACCGGTGGCGCGCGTATGACCTGCTCACGCACGCGATGCGGATCTCGATCGGGTACTTTGGCTCCGGAACCGTGGGCGCCAAGATCGCGCGGAGCCTGGCGGAGCGGCCTTCCTGAGGCGGCTACTCTCCCGAGCTACTGACACGGGGAAGGGAGTCGGCGTTTGCTGCCGCCGGCGAGGCCGGCAGGGGCAGTTCTTTGATCGAGGCGGTGCGAGCTTCGATCTGACGTAGTACCTCGCGATACGTCGGCCTGACCGCCGGGCCGTCCGGACTCAGGTTCGAACCGAGCCGCCTGAGGATCGGAATGGCAGCGCGGAGTTGAATCGGCGCCGTGGGGGAACGCTCGGCGATCATGCCCAGGGCCGTAGCGGCGGCCTGCCGGACCGAAGTCTCCTCATCGTACAGCCCCTGGCAGAGCGGTGGGATGCTGCTTGCGTCGCCAAGCTTGCCCAGCGATTGCGCCGCCGCGGCCCGGACGGCGGCGTGGGGGGCGGTGAGCGCCTCGGAAAGCACGGGGATCGCCTCCGGGTCACCGAGGTGGCCCAGCGCCTCAGCCACCTCCGCCTGGATGTTCGGTCCCCTCGCGTCCGGCCGGAGCAGGGCGCAGAGCGCAGCAGTGGCGCGCCGGTCTCCGATCCGCCCCAACGCGACTGCGGCGGCTCCTTGCAGCTCTCCCGGTACCGTCAGCAGCTCCAGGAGCACGGACACGGATTCCTGGTCGTGGAGTTTTCCCAGGGCGTTGACGGCCTGGAGACGCAGCTCCACGTCTCCGCTCGCGAGAAGGCTCCGAGCGTACGGCAGTGCAGACCGGTCTTCCAACTCGGCCAGCAGCTCCAGGGCAGCCGCTCGGAGCGGAAGGTCCTCGCCGGTGAGCGCCTCGCGGAGGCGGGCGTGCTCCCCCTCCAGCCTCCGTAGCGCCGTTAGGATCGAGTCCCGCCAGCGGGAACCGCGCACGGCCTCGGCGAAGCCAGGCAACAGCGCGGGCTGCTCGAACAATAGCCGCCAGTGAGCCGGCCCCGGGGCTACGGAGGCGAGGTGCAGCACCCCGGAAAACAGTGCGGGCACGCTGCATGGATAGACGGCTTCCCAACCGGTATGCGTCTCCAGGTAGGCAGCCAGCCCCAGCGTCTCGCCCAGGGATGCGCTTTCGAGCAGGGGGTGACGTTGCCTCTCGTGGCGCAGGTAGACCACCCATCGTTTGTCTATCGGTCCCGAAACCTGAAGCTCCCCTTCGGTCCAGCGCCGGCGGACCCCGGAAATTCCGAACAACGACGAGCGGACCTCCAGGCGCGCCTCCGCAACCTGCCATTCCTCGGTGTCCGCTACCAGCCAGAGCGTCTGGTACACCCACGCGACGGTCAGCAGGAACACGACCAGCCAGCCCCAGTTGCCCAATTCCCATGGCAATCCGGAACAGCCATAGAGGCACAGCGCCATCAGGTATCCCCCGGCCGACGCGGCCGGCATGCCCCAACCCCGCTCCCGGCTGCGGACCTGAACCGTGCGGGAGCCGTCCGGGTTCACCCGTTCTTTCCAGGTGCCGGGGAGCTTTGGGGGCGCCAGCTTCATGGCCCTAATTCCGGATCAGCAGCCTGGATAGCCCTTCGGCAGGCGACCTTCATCTCGGCCGGCTCACCTGGGTCCAGCGGTCGTACTCGAAGATGCTGATGCCGCGGTAGCGGGGGTTGGCCCGGTACTTTTCGTCCAGGGCACGGATGGTCTGCTGGAGGGCGGCGCTGCTGTTGAACTCCTTGCGGGCGAGCCCGATCATCGTAGGGGTGGTCTCCAGCTCATCGCTCACGCGGCGGATGACGTCCTCGGCCGAGCCGCCGATGCCGTCGTAGACCATCGGCACGATAAAGTCCAGGTGCTTGCCCAGCGCCGCGGCGGCGCCGGAGGGCAGTCGCCCGTCCTTCGCGCGCTCGTTGTACCACCACGCCACGGCCGCGGAGAGCTGGAACGGGCGCCCCGCCTTCAGGGGCAGGCCGCCGGCCTTGACCTGGACGGACACCCGCGTCACCAGCGCAAGGTACTGCT
>JAJFMS010000761.1 GCA_020696885.1 Armatimonadota bacterium
GATGCGCCACCGGGAGCAGCTCAAGGCGATTCGGCGGGGGGAATGGACCGCGGACCAGATCGCGCAGTTCTTCCAGGACAAGGAGCAGAGCCTGGAGCGCCTCTACATCGAGAGCACGCTCCGGCACACCCCGGACGAGGAGCGGATCAAGTCGCTGCTGCTGGAGTGCCTGGAAGAGCACTACGGCAACCTGAGCGAGATGGTGGTGGCGCCGGATCGCGCGATCGAGAAGCTCCGGCGGATCAAGGAGATCTGTGAGGAAGCCGGGGTTTAGGAGACCAAGCACTTTGAATGAGGAAAGTAGAGAATGGGAGGAAGCGGCGCTTCTCGGCTTCTGTTCTCCCCTTTCCTGCCTTCCTAACTTCCCGCTTTCCTCATACAGGTTCGCGTGGTCGTGGAGTGCTTGAGCGCGTCACCCAGCCGGCCGAGCGGCTCACCGTCCAGGGCACGCTCGATTTCCGGGAAGAGGACCCGCTCCTCGAAGCGGATGTGGTTGTGGAGCAACTCGGCGGCGCGGGTGGCCAGGAAGCGACGCTCCGGTTCCGGCGCGGCCCCCAGCTCCAGCACCGCCACGCGCAGCGCGGCGTGCTCCGCCAGGGTGCGAACGATGAGCGAGTCTTCCGGGCCGAGCACCCGCGCGAGGTGGGGGAGCAGCACCGCTTCCTCGGTGGCGAAGTGGGGCAGGATCTCCTCGCGCCAGTTGACCAGGAACGCCTCAATGGCGGTTTCCACCGGTTCGGTCGCTTCCGCGGCGAGCCGGAGCTGGCGGCTGGCTACCAGGCCGTAATGGTGCTCCTCGGAGAGGTCTCGCAGCTCCGCGCTACGTTTCATCGTGGCTCCATATCGTCCAATGCACTTCGACTGGTTCAATCCTAACACCCCTTCTACAGTGTGAAGGATTCTCTCGCCCACCGGACGCAGCTATGGCGGTGTGGAGGACTGATAGCCCATGACGTTTGCAGAGGTGGTGGCGCTGGCGGCGGAGTTGCCGGGCACGGAGGAGAGCACGTCTTACGGAACGCCGGCAGTGAAAGCGTACCGGAAGCTGCTGGCCCGCCTACGGGAGGACGGAGAGACCCTGGCACTGCGGGTCGATCCCTATGAGCGCGACCACCTGCTGGCCTCGAACCCGGATGTGTTCTTCCTGACGGATCACTACCGCGCTTACCCCTACGTGGTGGTGCGCCTGGCGGCAGCCGATCCCGAAGAGCTGCGGCCCCTGTTGGAGACCGCCTGGAAGCAGGTGGTCCCCGCCCGGGCCGTGGCGGCCTGGAAAGCCGCGCAATGAGGGGGCCGTTGAGCGCGTGGGTCACCAACAGCTATGTCCGCCACTGCCGCCGCGGCTGGCTTCAGCGCACCCTCCAGTTGCGCGGCGCCATCGAGACCGAGATCCAGGTTGACGGCCGGCCGTTCGGGCTGGGGCTGGCGCGAGCCGTGCAGGTGCTGGTGGACGGCCAGGTCGTATCGCACTGGGAGCCCACCAGTTTCGGCATGAACTTGAAACAGACGATCGAGCTGCAACTGCCCCACTTCCCCGGTGAGAGCGTGCTGGAGCTCTCGCTGGGGCAGCTTGGCCTCTTTCAGATCACTTATCTCAAGCTGACCGTGGGAGAGCGGGTCTTCTACGAGGAGCAGCGCGGGACGGTCCTCCAGCTCCGAGCCTCAATGCCGATCCCGGCGGCCGTGCCGGAGGCGCAACCCGAGTCGCTCCCGATTCCCGCGGAGCCGGACCTGCAGTGAGGGTTGGCTCGCAGCCGCACCAATGATGCCTCCTCGCGGCGACACCGGGGGCCGTTCCGTTTGCGGACGCTCAAGGCAGATGCCGAAGCGGGCGGCTCGTAATGCGTGCTGCGTAATACGTAAGTCCCACCGAGCGCGGGTGGCCTCCTTACGTATTACGCAGCACGCATTACTCACTCCCGGGTAGTCCACGCACGCCAGAGGTGCTTGATTGCCCTGATTGTGACTCGCACTCATCATGAAGCTATAGGAAGGAACCGCGCTCCTGGCGTGGGAACGCAAGAACGAGTTTTGCTAAGTCTACGAGGAGCGAGCGGATGAAACTGGCGGAAATGACGTGGCCCGAGATGGCGCGGGTCGACCGGGAGAAGACGGTGCTGCTGGCGCCCTACGCGGCGTGCGAGCAGCACGGACCGCACCTCCCGTTCTACGTGGACACGTTCCTCTGCACGGCCGTGGCCGAGGGCGTGGAGCGGGCGCTGCCGGATCAGGTGCTGCTGCTGCCCACCCAGTGGCTCGGCGCCTCGGCCCATCACCTGCCGTTCTTCGGCACGCTGACGGCGGACCTGGACCAGCACGTGCAGCTCATGGTGCACCCGCTGGCCCAGTATCTGGAGCAGGGCTGGAAGAAGGTGTTCATCCTCAACGGCCACGGCGGCAACATCGACACCTACCACATCGCCCTGCGCGCGCTGCACGAGGGGTTCCCCGAGGCGGAGTTGCTGGCCGCCAGCTACTGGGAGATCGCGAGTAAGGAGATTGCGGAGCACCTCACCGGCCCGCGGAAGCAGGTGGGCCACGCCTGCGAGGCGGAGACCGCCATGATGCTGGCGGTGCGCCCGGACCTGGTGCGCCAGAACCTGGCGGTGGACTGCCACATGACCACCTCACCGCTCCTGGGCGCCGGCTACGTGCCTACCAACATGCAGGGGCGCACGAAAAACGGCACCGTGGGTTACCCCAGCCTGGCGACCGCCGAGCAGGGTAAGGCGATGCTGGAAGCGGTCATCGATCGCATCGCGGTCGCCGCGAAGTGCCTGGCGGACGAAGGCTGCGGCTGGGCCGAACGCGACTGAGGGCCTTTGGGCGGGGAAATGGGGAAACGAGGAAGTGGGGAAATGGAGGTGGCCAGAAGCCGCATCCCATTTCCCCATTTCCTTCATTTCCGGCCGCAGGCTCCATTTCCCCATTTCCCCGCCCGCAGGCTACTGCTCGTCAGGGGGCAACGTCCGCACCTGGAAGCCGGTGTCCGGGTCGCCGAAGGTGTCGTCTCCGGTTTCTACTTTGCGGACCACCATCTCGCGGTCCGGGTTGCTGAAGTAGAAGTACACCCCGGCCAGGATCAGGCCGATCACGCCGCCCCAGAACGCCCCCTGGAGCGCGGCTGCAAGCGAGTCCGTGCCGGTGCGCGCGGCGGTGGTAATCAGCGCGTCCTCGCCTGCGGCCTGCCCGGCCTTGGCCGCGATGCCGGCTGCGCGCTGCGCCCAGATCCACGCGCCCGCGATCGCGCCGAGGAGGCCGCCGAAGCCGGCGATCCATAGTTTTCCGAGATCAAAATCCATTGGTTAGCCCGTACTGCGTGAGGCGAAATTCGTGCGGACCATGTCCCGAGTGGGGAGACACCGGCCGGGTGCGGTCGCTTGCCGCTGGTAGGCTAAGAGACGGCGGCGACCAG
>JAJFMS010000762.1 GCA_020696885.1 Armatimonadota bacterium
GAACACCGCCCCGGTGGAGACGGTGGTGATGTCCCCGGATGGGCACCTGGTGGCGGTGGCAGCCGGCAAGACCGTGACGCTCTGCCGGAAAGTTGGCGCCGCGATCCGCAGCCGCGCGATCGCGATCGAGGGGACGCCCACGCAGGTGCAGTTCGGGCCGGGCGACAGCGTCTACGTGGCCACGCGGAACCCGGACCAGGTCGCCCTGGTGAAGAGCACCGGCAAAGTGGTCTGGCGCCGCACCGCCAAGCCCGGCGCGGAGTTCGCCATCGCGGCGGACGAGCTGGGCCGGCTCCTTGCGGTAGGCAGCCAGCGCGCGGACGGAACCGTAGCCGTGTCGCTCTTCAACTCTGCCAACCGGCGGCTCTGGTCCGCCCCCCGGCCCGGCCGCTCCCCGCGTGTGCGCCTCGCCGCGGATGGCTCCGCGGTGCTCCTCGCCTACGAGCATAAGGTGGAGCACCTCGCGGAGAGCCGCTTCGAGCAGCGCCTCGCGTACTTCGGCAGCACCAACGCCGCCTCCTGGACCAAAGGCGGCGTCTTCAACGCCCCGCTCTGCGTGGCCATGGACCGCGGCGGAGACTGGGTAGTGGTCCTGGACGCCCAGCGCGCCGTAGAGCTTCCCCGCTTCCGCCTCTACGGCGAGCGCGGCGAGCGCCGCTGGCTCTACACCTGCGACGCCCCCGTCCTCATCGCCGCCGGCTCCTCCGGCGGCCGGCACATCGCCGTCTACCGCGGCGACGGAATGCTGGAGATGCTGCACGTAGCGGCGGAGTAGGGAAAGTAGTCAGGTGTTCAGGTGTTCAGGTGTTCAGGTGTTCAGGTAGGGGGCACCAGCGAGACCGCCGGGTTGCACCCGATTTTGCAATGTTACGAATACCGGCCGCAAGCACCTCACCGCAGCCCCAAACACCTGAACACCGAACACCTGAACGCCGCCCGCAGGGCCTTGCCCAATTGCATACCCTCTCGACAGGAGAGGTTCAGCAAGCGGGCCATAATTTAGTTTGGCACTACACTCGAGTGGCGCGTCCTTCGCCTTGGCGCCTTGGAGGATAGCCACGTAGTGCCTGAGCGGGATCCTCGGACCAGCCCGATCGCTCACCCGGTTAAGTGGGTGAATGCGAAACTCCTCGAGTGGAGCAGGCTTTTCCAAAGACCCGCAGTGCTAGGGCGCTAACCACGCCGACAGTTTGCGTGGGGAGGTTATCACGATGGGTCGATCATTCTATTTCACTTCCGAGTCGGTTACCGAGGGCCATCCCGACAAGATGGCGGACCAGATCTCGGACGCTGTTCTGGACGCCCTGCTTGAGCAGGATCCCAACAGCCGCGTGGCGTGCGAGTCGTTCCTTACCACCGGCACCGTGCTGGTGGCGGGTGAAGTGACCACCCAGGGCTATGTCGAGATCCCGGACATCGTGCGTCGCACGGTGGCCGATACCGGCTACACCCGGGCCAAGTACGGCTTCGACGCCAGCACCTGCGGCGTCATCACCGCCATCCAGAAGCAGTCCCCGGACATCGCGATGGGCGTGGACACCGGCGGCGCCGGCGATCAGGGGATGATGTTCGGGTTCGCCTGCAACGAGACCCCCGAGCTGATGCCGATGCCGATCATGCAGGCGCACAAGCTGGCTCGCCAGCTTAGCCACGTCCGCAAGACCGGCCTGCTCCCCTACCTTCGCCCGGACGGCAAGACCCAGGTCACCGTCAAGTACGAAGACGATCGCCCCGTGCGCATCGACAAAGTGCTGGTCTCCACCCAGCACGCCCCGAACGTGCCGCAGAAGACGATCTTCGAAGACCTGATGGAGAAGGTGATCCTCCCGATCCTCCCGCGGGAGCTGGTGGACAACGCCACCCAGTTCTTCGTGAACCCCACCGGCAGCTTCGCCGTGGGTGGACCGATGGGCGATACCGGTCTCACCGGCCGGAAGATCATCGTGGACACCTACGGCGGCTGGGCCCGCCACGGCGGCGGCGCCTTCAGCGGCAAGGACCCGACCAAGGTGGACCGCTCCGCGGCGTACATGATGCGCTACGTGGCCAAGAACATCGTGGCCGCCGGCCTGGCGGAGCGCTGCGAGCTGCAGGTGGCCTACGCCATCGGCATGCGCGAGCCGCTCTCCGTGCTGGTGGACTCCTACGGCACCGGCACCGTGCCGGACTCCCGCCTGGAAGAGCTGGTACGCAAGTACTTCGATCTCACCCCCGCGGGCATCATCAACCACCTCAAGCTGCGCCAGCCGATCTACCGGCAGACGGCGGCTTACGGCCACTTCGGCCGCACCGACCTGGACGTGGCCTGGGAAGGCACCGACATGGCGGAGACGCTGCGCAACTCCGCGTAAGCCAGACCGGCCCGAACGGTTACAGAGGAGGGGCGAGCGTGCTCGCCCCTCCTCTCGTGCTTAGCTCACTCACCGTTCAGGTAGGTGCTGGCGTCTTCTGTAGCGGCGGGAGCATCTCTCCGAACGATGATGCCGTTCCCTGTAGCCGGCGCGTCGCCCGACCGCCGGTGTCCTCGTGTACGGAGACCGTTCAGCCCAGCCCGTCCCCGTTACCGGGGTTACGCCGGCTACAGAAAACGCAGCTCCTCTCCGAACGGTGATGCCGCGCCCACCTTCCGCCTTCCGCCTTCATCCTTCATCCTTCCCCGTGGCCGCCTTGCGTTCCACCGCTCCCCTGCCGTAACGTGTAACTCTGGCGTCCGCCTTCCGCCTTCCGCCTTCATCCTTCATCCTTCATCCTTCATCCTTAAACCCACGGTGACCGACTCGCTCTTTCCCCTTCCTGCCCCGCAGCCGGTTATGGTGGCCCAGGTGGTGCTCCTGCCTTCGCCGGCCGGGCTGCCGGAATCGCTCACCTACCTGGTTCCGGAAGACCTCCAGGACGCCGCTGCCGCCGGCATGCCGGTGGTGGTGCCGCTGGGCGGGCGGGAGCAGCTCGGCTACATCCTGTCGGTCGACCAGCTCCCCAGCGAGCCGGAGACGCTTCGCCTCAAGCCGATCAAGTCGATCCCCCGGCCGGAGCAGGCGTTCGGGCGCCAGACGCTGGCCTTGCTCCGGTGGGTGGCTCGCGAGTACCGCTGCTCCCTGGCGGACGCGCTGCCGCTGGCGGTGCCGGAGCGCCACGGGGCCGAGCTCCAGTCCGTGCTCACGCTGGGCGATTGGGACGGCACCCTGCCCGGTCGCGTCGGGCTCCTCACCCGCCAGACCGCGGAAGCGCTCTTTCGGGCGTTGAAGGAGGGAGGAGGCTCCCTCCCCCGCGCCGCCCTGGATACCGCCGTGCGCACTCCCAACCTGGCCCAGGTGCTCCGCCGCGCCAAGACCGAGGGTTGGGTGCGCGAGGAGCAGGTGTTGCAGCCGCCGCGGGTGCAGGCCAAGCGCGTGAAGGCCGTGCAGCTTGCGCCC
>JAJFMS010000763.1 GCA_020696885.1 Armatimonadota bacterium
CGGGGAGCCAGACCGACGCCGACGAAGTGTTCGTGCGGGGGCTGCGGCGACGGCTTGAGGATAAGGGACTCGGCGACCAGGTGCGGTTCTTCCCCAACGTGGATCGGGCAGAGAAGATCCGCATCCTGCAGGGGATGTCGGTCCTCTCGGTGCCGGCCACTTATGGCGAAGCATTCGGCCTCTACCTGATCGAGGCGCTTGCGGTGGGCGTGCCGTTGGTGCAGCCGCGCCACGCGGCGTTCCCCGAGGTGATCGAGGCGACCGGAGGCGGGCTGCTCTGTGAGCCGGACGATCCCCGCTCCCTCGCCGCGGCGATCGAGGAGCTGCTCTCCGATCCGGCTCGCGCCCGGCGGATGGGGGAGCAGGGACGCCAGGTGGTGCTGGAGCGATTCAGCATAGCGAAGATGACGGACGACGCACTGGCGGTGTTCGAGCAGGTGACGCGGCAGCGGCGCGAGCCTGTTCCCACCGCCTCGTAGCGCGGAGACGGAGCCTGGATGGCGCACGAGTTCAGGATGACCCACCGGGTGGAGTTCGCGGAAACGGACATGGCGGGCATCGTCCACTTCGCGAACTTCTTCCGGTACATGGAGAACACCGAGCACGAGTTCTTCCGCTCGCTCGGACTCTCGATCCACATGCAGGATGAGGGCCGCACGGTCGGCTGGCCGCGAGTTCACGCGGAATGTGACTATCAGCAGCCGCTGCGGTTCGAGGACCTGGTGGAGGTGCAGCTGCTCGTCCGGGAGAAGAAGAGCAAGTCCCTGCGCTACGAGTTCGTGTTCCGCAAGCTCACCGATGCGGGTGCTGTCGAGATCGCCCGCGGGCGGATCACCGCGGTCTGCGTTAGCCTGGACCGGGAAGCAGGACGGATGCGCGCGGTACAGATTCCGCCGCAGATCGCCGATCGGATCGAAGCGGCGCCGCCTTCTGGTGAGCCGGACGCAGCGGGTGGGACCAAAGCCCGTTCCGGGAGCGCTAAAGAACTGGGGGCTTAAGCCCCCGAAAGCTGGTGCAGCAGAGAGGTTTGTGACATGCCGAATGATCAGGCGCAGCAGCCGGGAATGACCTGGCTGATCTTCGCACTGGGAACCGTAGCCTCCTGGGGAGTCTATGGAGTCTTCCTGCATAACGGCCAGTTGAACATGGCCGACCCGGTGAACGGTCGCTACAAGGCGTTCCTGTTCGTGGGGATTGCCTATTTTCTTACCGCCGTGCTCGCGCCGCTGGTCGTCCTGATGATGAGCGGCGCCTCGTGGAGCATGCCGATGAAGGGCATGGCCTGGTCCCTCGTGGCGGGGATCGTCGGCGCCATCGGCGCGTTTTGTGTCCTGCTCGCCTTCGGAGCCAAGGGGTCGCCTGCGGTGGTGATGGCGATTGTATTCGCCGGCGCGCCGATCGTGAACGCCATCGTTGCCATGGCCATGCACCCGCCGGAAGGGGGCATCGCCGCCATCAAGCCGCCCTTCTACTTCGGGCTGCTCCTGGCCGCCATCGGGGGCTGCCTCGTAACCCTGTTCCGTCCGATGCCGCCTAAACCGGGGGCACATGGGCCGGCGCATAGCCCGGCGCCCGCCGCCGGTTCGGAGGTGCGTCCGCAATGATCGCTTTTCCGGACCGGGGTGCCATCCAGGTCCGGCAGCTCACGACACTGGGCGCGATGCTGGGCACCCTGGCCCGGAGCAACCGGTTCTATGCGCGGAAGTGGGCGGCGTCGGGATTCGATGCCGCCCCTGGCTCCCTGGAGGCGTTCTTCCGCACGGCGCCGTTCACCGTAAAGCAGGAGGTGGTGGACGACCAGCGCGCCGCCCCGCCCTACGGCACGAACCTGACCTACTCGCTCGACCGGTACACCCGGTTTAGCCAGACCAGCGGCACCACCGGGGTCCCGCTCCGCTGGCTGGACACCACCGAGGCGTGGAGCTGGATGGTGGACAACTGGGTGCAGGTGTTCCGAGCCTCCGGCGCGGACCTCTCCGACCGGGTGTTCTTCGCGTTCTCGTTCGGCCCGTTCCTCGGCTTCTGGACCGCTTACGAGGCCTGCATCCGGATGGGCGCGCTGGCGCTCCCCGGCGGTGGCATGAGCACCACGGCGCGCCTCCAGACGATCATGGACAACCGCGCCACGGTGCTCTGCTGCACGCCCACGTATGCCATCCGCCTCGGCGAAGCCGCACTGGAGGAAGGCGTGGACCTGTCCCAGGGTGCCGTGCGGCTGATCATCGCCGCGGGAGAGCCGGGCGCCGCCATTCCCGCCACGCGGCAGTACCTGGAGCGGCTCTGGCCGGGCGCGCAGGTGCGCGATCACCACGGCATGACCGAGATCGGTCCGGTGACGTTCGAGTGCCCGGCGCGACCGGGAGTGCTCCACGTGCTGGAAGACGCGTTCATCCCGGAGGTCCTGGACCCGGTGACGCTGCAGCCGGCCGGTGCGGGGCAGCGAGGGGAGCTGATCCTCACCAACCTGGGCCGCTGGGGCTCGCCGCTGGTCCGCTACCGCACCGGGGATATCGTGCTGCCGGCTACGCAGGCCGTGTGCGACTGCGGGCGCTCCGACCTCGCCCTGGAGGGCGGCATCCTTGGCCGCACCGATGACATGGTCTTCGTCCGGGGTGTCAACGTGTTCCCCAGCGCCGTAGAAGAGACGGTGCGCCGCTTCTCCACCGTGGCCGAGTACCGCGTGGAGGTGCGCACCGAGAGCGGGATGACGGAGCTGGCGCTGCAACTGGAGCCGGATCCGAGCTGCCCGGAGCCGAGCCGACTGGCTCGCGAGGTGGAGACCGCCCTGCGGAGCTCCTTCAACCTCCGGATCCCGGTCTCCCTGGTGGCGCCCGGAGCCCTGCCGCGGTTCGAGCTGAAGGCGAAGCGGTGGGTGCGGGTGAACACGGGTTCGTAAGATCCAGCGCGCCATCAAGATATGGCTCCCCTCCTTACCAAGGAGGGGCCGGGGGAGGTCTTTTCGGAACGGTCGCCCGTACACGAGAGAACTTCCCCCTGCCCCCTCCTTGGTAAGGAGGGGAGATTGCTACCGGTAAGAGTGCCGTATTCGAACGCCGCGCGAGGCGGCTGGCTATAGTGCGCTCTCTAGCTTAACTTTTGTAGACAGAGCCAGTGTGGCCCGTTCGATCACGGTCTCCGCATAGGTCAACGATACAATGCTGCTGCAGTTGGAGAACGTGGGAAAGAGCTTCGCCGCGACGACGGAGTCGCCGGAGACGGTGGTGCTGCGAGGCGTCGATCTCCAGCTTGCGGCGGGCCAGTCGCTGGCCGTGGTCGGCCCGTCGGGGTCGGGGAAGAGCACGCTGCTCAACATCATCGGCGCGCTGGACCGTCCCACCGCCGGGCGGGTGCTCCTGGAGGGCCGGGACCTCTCCAAACTCAGTGAGAACGAGCTGGCGGAGCTGCGGGCGCG
>JAJFMS010000021.1 GCA_020696885.1 Armatimonadota bacterium
GTAGTGCAGCTCCCGCGGCTTGACGGCGGCGACCACGTCCCGCAGCCGGTCGCGGTCGAGATCGGTGGTCCGAAGGAACATCACCTCCTGCCCCTGGACGCCGATCGGATGCTCGGCCCAGGCTTCCGCAGCCCGTTCGGTGCCGGGGTGCTCCAGCCAGAAGCAGCCGGCAGCCGCCCCCTTTCGATCCGAGAACAGGAGATCGGCGTCCCCGTCCCCGTCCATGTCCTCGCTCACCAGCGACATGATCCAGCCGACGGGCCGCAGCGGGTGCCATCGCCACGCCTTCAAGTCGCGAGGATCGGCCGGCGCCTCCCACCATCCGATGGCTGCACCCTTCCCCTTGCCACCCGCGATAAGGTCGACGCCGTGTTTCCCGTCCACCTGCGCCGGCTCGCAGAACATCCAGAGCCGGCCTTCGGAAGCGGGCAGCGGCTCGGTCTTCCACGCCGCCTCATCGAGATACCGCGAGGGCTCTTTCGGCGCCCAGTGGACGGCCATCCGCTCCGAGCCCTGCTCCGCGCAGCTCACCACGTCCACTGCGCCGTCCCGGTCCAGGTCCACCAGAACCGCGTCCTCCACACCGGGAGCCTGACCTGCGGTAACCGCGGGCCACAGCTCCTGGGACTTCGCCGGCCCTGGGTGGAGGTAGACCCGCACCACCCCACCCTGCTCCCAGCCGGTGACGATGTCCGGTAAGCCATCGCCGTTCGCGTCAGCCAGGCGCACCCCGTCCGCGCCGCGCGAGGAGGCGTCGATCGTGTGTCGCGGCCAGGGCGATCCTCGACCTGCTTCCTGTGCTGCGGCGCCGGTGAGCGTGAGCAGGCCCAGCGCGATCCCGATTGCAGTGGGGCGAGTACTCAGCGTCAGCGCCCCTCCGGCAGCGCAAACGCCACGTAGGCGTCGCCGGACTTCGTAGCCTGCTTGCCGCCGCCTCCCGCGGCGATGGCGACGTACTGGCGTCCTTTCACCGAGTAGGTACACGGGGTAGCGTAGCCGCCGGCGGGGAGCTTCGCCTCCCAGAGCACCTTGCCGGTGGTTTTGTCGAAGGCACGGAACTTCTCGTCTTTGGTGCCGCCGATGAACACCAGTCCGCCCGCCGTCACGATGGTGCCGCCCAGGTTCTCCGTGCCGGTGGGCGGAAGCCCCTTCGCGATCAGTTCCGGATACTCGCCCAGGACGGACTGCCACGCGAGCTCGCCTTTGCTAAGGTCGATGGCGGTCAGGTTGCCCCAGGGCGGCTTGATCCCAGGATAGCCGTTCTGATCCACGAACCGGCCGTAGCCAGTGTTGCGGTAGGGGTACGGTGAGCCGGCGGGCATCTTCTCCAGCCGGTGCTCCCGCGGGATGTTGTTCGAGTTGACGTAGAGCATCCCGTTGGTGGGATCGAACGAGGCGCCGGACCAGTTGGCGCCGCCGAGGAAGCCCGGCACGCGGACCGTATCCTGGAACCCGGTAGGCGTAAAGATCGAGCCGTAGCGCATCGTCTTCATCCGGTTCAGGACATATGCCTTTGACTCGGGAGACAGGTCCGTCACGTCGTCCGGGCCGAACGATTGCCGGGAGAACGGCGGCGGCTTCACCGGCAGCGGCTGCGTGGGCGAGGAGAACTCCCCGGGGATATCGGAGGCCGGCACGGACCGTTCCTCCACCGGGAAGAGCGGCTCTCCGGTCTTCCGATCGAACAGCCAGCAGACACCGGTCTTGGTGACCTGGGCCACCGCCTCGCGTGGTTTGCCGTTCTGCCGGACGGTGCACACTACCGGCGGGGTCGGGTTGTCGTAGTCGAACAGGTCGTGGCGCACCGTCTGGTAGTGCCAGACGCGCTTGCCGGTACGGGCGTCCAGGGCGATGGTGCAGTTCCCGAACAGCGTGTCGCCCTTCCGGTCGCCGCCGTAGAAGTCGAACGCGGGCGAGCCGGTACCGACGAAGACGAGCCCGTTCTTCTCGTCCACGGAGGCGCCGCTCCAGGCGTTGCACCCGCCGCGCTCCTTCCAGCCGTCCCCGTTCCAGGTCTCGGAGCCGAACTCTCCCGGGCGCGGCACGGTGCGGAAGCGCCATACCTCTTTGCCGGTGCGCACGTTGAACGCGCGCACGTCGCCCGGCGCGCCGGGGCCGGTGCCCTCCCCGTTGGCGAACCCCAGGATCGCCAGATCGCGATAGATCGCGGGGGCGGAGGTCATCCCGTACGGCAGCCGCCGGATGTCCCGCTCGATGCCGGCGCGGAGATCTACCTCCCCCGCCGTGCCGAAAGCCGGGTCCGGTCTGCCGGTGCGCGTGTCCAGCGAGATCAGCCGCCCGTCCGCGGTGCCGACCAGGATGCGGCGCTGCCGCCCGCCTTCCCAGAACGCCACGCCCCGGTTCACCCCGCCGGAGGCGATCACCGCATCCTTAGAAGTGCTGGCGAACGGGTCGTACTTCCACAGCTCGCGGCCGGTCGCGGCGTCGAGGGCT
The DNA here is from genome assembly GCA_020696885.1 of Armatimonadota bacterium. The sequence continues at coordinate 2,455 of JAJFMS010000021.1, forward strand.
GCCACCTTGATCCGGGGGTTGCAGGTGGTGAGATACATCACGCCGTCGATCACCACGGGGGTGCATTCGATGTTCGTGGACTTCGCCGGGTCCGCGTCGCCGGTGTGGTAGGTCCACGCGAGTTGGAGGCGACGCACCGAGTCCCGGTCGATCTGGTCCAGCGTGGAGTAACGGGTGCCGCCGCGATCGCCGCCGGTGGCGGTCCAGTCCACGCCGGAGCCACCCACGCGCTCCTTCCCGGCCTGCGCCGTGGAGACCGCCATCGCTATCACCGCCGCGGTCACCAGGACCGGTAGGCTGCGTTGCCTTGCCATCTTACCTCCCACCCTGAGCCGACCTATGTGGCCAGCGCCGCCATCCATTTGGCGCGTCAGGCCGCCGCTCCCTTCGTGGGCCGGGATTTGACGTCGAAGCCGGCGGTTGAGTGGCCGTCAACCGCCCGTGTGAAGCGTCCCACTCTATCTCGATCACATGTCAGAAAAACCTACGCTCAACCACCCGCTCGCGTTTGACATGGCCCCATAAATCCGATAACCTCATTAAATAGATCCGCGGCGTGATATCGGATAGGTGTCGTGCCGAGAATCGCCTGAACCGGGACAGTTCTCCCGGTGTATACACCCAACCGGTCTCGAGCCAGCGTCGCACTCTGCGGCGAGGGAGCGAGAAAGGAGGAGTGAACATGATGCTGAGCACGCTACTTGCGCCCAGGGCATCGGAGGTGGCAGCCACGCCGCCGGTAGCCCGTGATCTGGTGGAATGGCTCCGCACGGGACGGTTGACGCTCGTTGACGAGCGGAAGCAGGTGGTCCCGATCGAGGCATGGGCAGGGCTTCCTACGGAAGTCAAGGCGAAGGCGCTAGCCGACTTCGACCGCGTCGTCCGTGGAAACGCTAAGGCCGCCGTCCTTTATCTCCGGTAGTTCCGGTGCGAGTTCGTGGCACCCGGCCCCGGGTGCCACGATCCGCCGGCCCCTTTCCCTTCGGTGGTCGCGGCGCCCGATTACGGCTGGAACCGCCTCGATCATCCCTCGCCGCGCCCTCCCCAGCCTCTCAAATCCCGGTATCCTGTCCAAACGCCTCTCCCGCGCCGGGAATTCCGCAGGGGCGACGGCCCTCCGTGCCGAAATGTTCTGACGAGCGTTCCGCTCCCCTTCGAGGGCAGATCATGAGCAGACCAGTTGATCCGTGGGCCGGCGAAAAGATGTCTCGCAGCGAGGCGCAGCGTCGGTATCAGAACCTGATCGAATACCAGCTTCGCCCGATGCTGAACAACCGCGGTATGGGTGATGACGCGCGGATCGGCGTCCTCAAGCGCATTGTGCGGGAAGCGAGCCGCTTTAAGTACGAAAGCGGCGCGGTAGCCGGAGGCGGCGCGCGCGAAGAGGTGACGGACCTCCTCAAGCCGTATCTCCACCCCGAGCACTGGGCGGGTGAAGAGCTCCGCGAGTGGGTGAAGCGTGCTATCCGGGCGTTCGGCGCCACTATCGCGTCACCGGACGACTAGATGGCTCCGCTCCGTAACCCAGAAATCGCCACCCTCCGGCGCGTGGGTGGACGGCGAGGCTTTAGCCAGCTCGACTGGCTGGTGGTCCTCGCGTACTTCGCGCTCTGGGTGGTGATCTCGTTCCCGATCTGCAAGTGGTACCTGGAGCGGAACGGAGCCCACCTCTCACTGCTTCAGATGGGGAATCTGTGCTGGACGCTGGTTGGGGCGCTCTTCGTCTTCCACCTCGTGCTCGCCATCGTAGTCGCCATCTGGGAGCAGTTGATCCACGTCGTCAAGTGGTGTTGCGAGCGCCGCCGACGCGCAGCTTCGGATCCCCCTGCCTACCTGCCGTACCACCCCGTGTTGCGCTCCTCCACCGCCACTCGTCCCGGATTCAGGCGGAGCCTTCCCCCCCACGGATGGCGCCGGCGGCGCGGTTGAGGGTGGACCGGGCTGTGTTCAGTTTCTCCACCGCCCCGGGGATGCTCCGGACCATCCAGGGGTTCTGCAGCACCATCCCGCCGGCTACCGGCTCCGGCGCCTTGCGGGCAGTGGCGATAAAGAAGTCCGCCGCCGTGCGGTAGTCCTGAAGCTGCGCCAGGGTAACCCGCAGCGTCACCTCCACGGCGATCAACCCGGCGCTGGGCCAGAGGCGCTCCCGCAAGCCGCGGCTGCGCGCTTCGCGGATCGACTCGACCTGCTTACCCAACTCCAGGATCCGATCCGCCGGCTGCCGGGCCGCTCGGGCAAAGTCGTCCGTCTCCGCGAGGCGTCCCAGTGCGGCCAGTGCGGTCTCCGTCTCCTTCAGCGCCGCGGTGATCCGCTCCGGCAGCGCCTGCTTTACAAGTGCCTTCCCGCCCATCGCGCCGGCCAGGCCGCCTACGTACTGCCCCACCATCGATCCGATCGGCCCGAGCGCGGCGCCCAGTCCCGCGCCGATCCGCCGCCCGATGTCCGTGCCTACCTGGGCAGACATCCCCGCCACCAGGGAACTGGTGGGGCTGGACTTCGGCGCCAGCGGGTGCATGAAGCGCGGCGTGGTCCGCCGGAGCGCGGCGAGCATCAGGACCAGCTCCTCGCCGTCAGCGACGCCCGCAGCCTCCGCGGCGTTGATGGCGCCCGGAAGCGGCGCCGCGGTGAGGTCCTCCATCCCCAGCAGCGGCAGGTCTTGCTGCTTCTTCCCAATTGCCGAGGCGAGCACGGAGAGCGGTCGGCCGTTCCAGCCTCGCTCCGCGCCACCCCACCAGGGGCCGGCCTCGGTCACTGCCTTCGCCAGCACGGCGGCTGCTCGCGCCTGCTCCGCGTCGGAGAGGTTGCGCCAGACGTCGCGGATGACCGCCTCGAACGGTGTCTCCGGGACCACCGGCTCGCGCAGTCGCCACTCCCGCGTCACCTGCGGGTCCACCCGCGCCCATTCGTAAAGCACGGTCATCGGTGCAATCTGCGCCGGCAGAGCGCCCAGCAGCTCGGGGTCTAGCCAACCCTGCTTTACCCATCGTTCCAGCGTCGGCCGCTGCCAGGGGCGGGAAACCCGTAGGGCGTGCGTTAGCCGGCGCCGAGCTTTGACCCGCATGATCCAGTAGGCCAGCAGCAGCACGGCCACCCCGGCCACACCGATCAATATCTGCATCTGCAGCAGCGATAACTCCGGCATCGATTTCTCCCGCGCCCAGCCCGGATAATTCACGACAGCCTGGCAATGCCGACGCGGTGTATTCTAGCCGCCGTCGGGGTCGGACTGAGCCAAGGAGGCCGGGTGCCCCCAGGGCGAGGCCTAGGAAGGGGTGCCTCGTGCGGCCTGGATACGCCGGGCGAGGTCCCCTGACGACGGATCCGAGTCCCGCGGGCCAGTCCCACACCAGGATCTCGTGGTTTATTCGGGCTAGAGTTGGCGTGCGGCGACGCTGATCCCTTGCCGGTGTCCGAAACCGACGCGGCGCCCCGTGCCGCCCTTATTCATCGAAGTAACCGAACTGGCCGTTATTCGGTAGGGGCATCCGCCGTGGTTGCCCTGTCCCCGACCTACTTCCAGCGCCGGCAGAGCCGTACCCACCCGCCGGGGACGGCAGGGAGGTCCGGCTTTGCACGCCCCAACACCGTCCGCGGTTGCAGGGCAACCACAGCGGATGCCCCTACCAAGCAACGGCCTCCCGCCCGCCTATAGTTCGCGGTTAGACCCGTCCCTTCGTCGTTGAGCCCACCTCCAGTTTGCGGTTACACCCAAATCACAGTTGACCCTGCTCCAGGTTCACGATAATACTTAACCAGGGTTAAGTTGTGGGATAGCTGCTGGTATCGACTCGACGGGGAGTGTGGTTCAATGGTTGGCGCGGCGGTTCAAGACTATCTGAAAGTGATCTACAAGCTCACGCTCTCGGAGCTGCGCTGCACGCCGTCGGTAGTCGCGGAGCGCATGAGCGTCTCCCCGGCCGCGGTGACCAAGATGGTCAAGCGTTTGCAAGAGCTCAACCTGGTCACCTATAGCCGGAACCAGGAGATCGAGCTCACGCCGGCCGGGGAGAAGATCGCGCTGGAGATGATCCGCCACCACCGCCTGCTGGAGCTGTACCTGATGGAGGCGCTCGGCTACACCTGGGACCAGGTAGACGTCGAGGCCGAGAAGCTGGAGCACGTGATCTCCGAGGAGTTCGAGGACCGCATCGACGCCTTCCTCGGGCACCCCACCCACGACCCGCACGGGGACCCGATCCCCACCAAAGAGGGTTACCTGGAGCTGGTCCGGCACGAGCGGCTCACCAGCCTGGAGCCGGGGCAGTGCGCCGTGATCCGCCGGGTAACGGACGGCGACCCCGCGATGCTGCGGTACCTGGGCGGGCTGGGGCTCTATCCGGATACCGCGGTGGAGATGCTGGGCCGGGAGCCGTACGGGGGCTCGCTGCGCGTCCGCGTCTCGGGCGAGGAGCGGCACGTGGGGCAGGAGCTTGCAGACAACGTTTTTGTTTCCCGGGAGGATACCAAGTCATGAGCCATGTAGTCACTCGCCGGGCGGTGCTGGTCGGCGGCGCCGCCACGATCACCAGCCTGCTCGCCGGCGCCTTGTCCGGCTGCGAGCAGGGCGCGGCCGGGAACATCGCCACCCGCAAGGTCCGCGTGACCACCACGATCGGAATGATCGGCGACACGGTCCGGAACGTGGGGGGCGAGCGGGTGGACGTCACCGCGCTGATGGGGCCGGGGGTCGACCCGCACCTCTACAAGGCCTCCGAGGGAGACATCTCCCGCCTCCAGGGCGCGGATGTCATCTTCTACAACGGGCTCAACCTCGAGGGGAAGATGGCCGACCTGTTCGTGAAGATGGCCGGCAGCGGCAAGCCCACGGTCGCCGTATCCGACGGGATCGACAAGTCGAAGCTCCGGGAGCCGCCGGAGTTCCACGGCCACTACGACCCGCACGTCTGGTTCGACGTGAGCATGTGGGCGCAGACCATCGACCCGGTGGTGCAGGCGCTCACGAAGCTGGACCCGACCAGCAAGGACCTGTACGAGGCGAACGCCCGGAGCTACCGGCAGAAACTGGACGAGCTGCACCGCGAGTGCGGCGAGCGCATGGCGGCCATCCCGAAGGCGCAGCGGGTGCTGGTAACCGCCCATGATGCCTTCGGATACTTCGGCCGGGCCTACGGCGTGGAAGTGGTGGGCCTCCAGGGTATCAGCACCGTGAGCGAGATCAGCCTGAAGGACGTGCAGCGGCTGGTGGACACGATCAGCACGCGGCGGATCAAGGCCGTGTTCGTCGAGTCCAGCGTGCCCAAGCGGTCAATCGAGGCGGTGGTCCAGGGTTGCGAGGCCCGGGGTCACGCCGTCAAGATCGGGGGCACGCTCTTCTCCGACGCGATGGGCGCCGCCGGCACGGACGCCGGGACCTACCCGGGCATGGTTCGCCACAACGTCGAGACGATCGTCGGCGCTCTGAAGTAGCCCGGACTGGAATGCAATGAGCTGGACAAACGCGAAAACAGGCGCCTCGGTAGCGGAATCGGTGACAGCCGCTCCGCCGCTTGAGATCCACGACCTCACGGTCGCTTACCACCGTCGCCCGGTCCTCTGGGACATCGACTTCTCCATCCCCGAAGGGAACCTCGTGGGGATCGTGGGGCCGAACGGCGCAGGGAAGTCGACCCTGATCAAGGCTGCGCTGGGCCTGGTGCCGCTGGCCTCGGGCTGGGTGAAGATCTACGGGCAGCCGTATGCGGAGCAGCGCAAGCTGATCGGATACGTGCCCCAGCGGGAGTCCGTGGACTGGGACTTCCCCACCGACGCCCTGGACGTGGTGCTGATGGGGCGGTACGGCCACCTCGGCTGGTTCCGCCGCCCCACCCGTGCTGATCGGGACATGGCGATGGAGTGCCTCCAGAAGGTCGGGATGGCGGACTATGCTCGCCGCCAGATCAGCCAGCTTTCCGGGGGGCAGCAGCAGCGGGTCTTCCTGGCCCGCGCCCTGGCGCAGAATGCCTCCCTCTACTTCATGGACGAGCCGTTCGCCGGCGTGGACGCCGCCACCGAGAAGGCGATCGTCCTGCTGCTCAATGAGCTGAAGGCCCAGGACAAGACGGTCCTGGTGGTCCATCACGACCTGCAGACGGTGCGGGAGTACTTCGACTGGGTGCTCATGCTGAACATGCGCCAGATCGCCGTCGGCCCCACGGACCAGGTGTTCACCACCGAGAACCTCCAGAAGACCTACGGCGGGCGCCTCAACATCCTGAGCGATGTGGCGGACGCGGTGGCCCGAGGGGTGCCGGGAGGGCAGCCCTGATGTGGGACTGGCTAAGGGATTCCAACGCGCAGTGGGTGCTGGGCGGGTGCGTGCTGCTGGGGATCAGCAGCGGGGTGCTGGGGAGCCTGGCGCTGCTGCGCCGCCGCAGCCTGATGGGCGATGCGCTGGCGCACGCGGCGCTCCCCGGGGTCTGCCTGGCGTTCCTGATCACCGGAACGCGGTCGCTGGGTTTCTTCCTGTTGGGCGCGCTGATCGCGGGGCTCATCGGGGCGTTCTGCATCCATGCGATCACCCGGTACTCCCGCATCAAAGAGGACACCGCCCTGGGCCTGGTGCTCTCCGTGTTCTTCGGATTCGGGATCGTACTGCTGACGCTCATTCAGCGGATGGGGACCGCTAGCCAGGCTGGGTTGGACAAGTTCATCTTCGGGCAGGCGGCTTCGATGGTGGGATCGGACGTGCAGATTATGGCGGCGTGTGCCGCCGTGGTGTGCCTGGCCGCCATCGTGCTCTTCAAAGAGTTCAAGCTCCTTTGCTTCGATCCCGGCTTCGCGCGCGGGATCGGCTTTCCGACGGCGGTGTTGGACGGGCTGCTGATGCTGCTGATCGTGCTGGCCGTAGTGATCGGGCTGCAGGCCGTTGGGGTGGTGCTGATGGCCGCGCTGCTGATCACCCCCGCTGCGTCGGCCCGGTTGTGGACCGATCGGCTGAGCGTAATGGTCTGGCTGTCAGGTGGGTTCGGGGCGATCTCCGGAGCCCTGGGGACGGCGGCCAGTACCGCGGCCGAGCGGATGCCGACCGGCCCGCTCATCGTGCTCGCCGCCACGGCGATCTTCATCGTCTCGCTGGTCTTCTCCCCGCGCCAGGGAATCCTCGCCAAGGCGCTGCGCCTACTGGCGCTCCGCTCCCGGGTAGCGCGGGAGAACGCGCTGCGCTCGTTCTATGAGCTGGCCGAGGATTCCGGCGTCTGGGACCTCAAGCTCACGCCCGAGGAGCTGGCGGCCCACCGGGGCGCGCCGGTGCTGGCCATCGCCTCCCAGTTGGCTCGGCTGCGGCGGGCGGGGCTGGTGAGCGTGGTGGACGGCCGGTTCCGCTTGACGGATGCCGGTTTGAAAGCGAGCTATGAGATCGTGCGCAATCACCGGCTCTGGGAGATGTTCCTGATGCACGAGGGACAGCTCGGAGCGGACCACGTGGACCGGGATGCGGACACGATCGAGCACCACCTGAACCGGGATACGGTGGCGGAACTGGAGCGGCTGCTGCGGGTGCACGGTCGCGAGCCGGAGCTTCCGCCCAGCGTTCATCCGGTACGGATTTGAGGGCGAGGCTATGGTTTTGAGTAGTGGAGGCTGGATCATCCTGACCGGCGCGCTGGTGGCCGCAGGCTGCGGGTTACTGGGCTGCTTCCTGGTGCTGCGCCGCCTGGCGATGCTGGGCGACGCGATCAGCCACGCCGTGCTCCCGGGCATCGTGGTGGCGTTTATGGTGACGCACAGTCGCGCGTCGCTGCCGATGTTCATCGGGGCGGTGGTCCTCGGGGTCCTGACCACCTTCTTCGTGCAGTCGCTCTCCCAGCGCGGTGTGCAAGGGGACGCAGCCATCGGGGTCACGTTCACCTCCCTCTTCGCCATCGGCGTGGTGCTCGTCTCCCGGTACACCAGCAACGTGGACCTGGACCTGGAGTGCGTCCTGTACGGCGACATCACCTACACTCCGCTCGATGTGCTGTTGGTCGGGGGTAAGTCGTGGGGTCCGCGTGCGGTGTGGGTGAACGGCTCGCTGCTGCTGCTGAACCTCTGCGTCATCCTCGCGCTCTACAAGGAGCTGAAGATCTGCGCGTTCGATCCGGGGATGGCAGCCGCCGTCGGCATCAACGTGACGGCGATCCATTACCTCCTGATGAGCCTGGTCTCCGTTACGGCCGTCGGCGCCTTCGAGAGCGTGGGCGCGATCCTGGTGGTGGCGATGCTGATCGTGCCCGGGGCGACCGCCTACCTGCTGACGGAGCGGCTGAGCCGGATGCTGATGATCGCCGTGGGGGTCGGCGTTCTCTCGTCCATCACCGGCTACTACATGTCGAGCTGGCTGAACTGCTCCCCGGCCGGCGCGATGGCGACGACCGGCGGCGGCCTGTTCACCCTCGCTTTCCTCTTCTCGCCCAGCCACGGCATCGTGAGCCGTTACCTCGCCCAGCGACGGCTGCGGCACCAGGTAGCCGAGGAAGACGCGCTCCTGTGGGCCGGCCGCCGGGCGGAAACCGGCGAGCTCAGCGCGTTCACGGCGCGCTCCCTGGCCACGGCGCAGGAGTGGCTGCCCGCCGAGGCGAGCGCCGCGATCGGCCGCCTGGCCCGGTCCGGGATGCTGCGGAACTCAGCCGACGGCTTTGACCTCACCGGCCCGGGGCGAGAACGCGCCAACGCTCTGATCCGGCGCCACCGCGTCTACGAGACCTACCTCGGAGACCTCGGCTATCCCACGGACCACCTCCATCAGGCGGCTGACCGCGTGGAGCATTACCTTTCCCCGCAGCTGGCCTCGGCAGTGGACGAAGCGGCCCGGTTCCCCGAGCGAGACCCGCAGGGGAAGCCGATCCCGCCAGCGGGACAATCCTGATCCCCTACCCTACCCCTACCCCCGGAGACACCATGAAATCGCTTGAGTGGAGTATCGCCGCTGCTGCCGCGCTGCTCCTGACCGCCGCGCTGCCTGCCACCGCTGAGCCGGAGAAAGAGCCGCTGATCACCGACCGGCCGGACATCACCGAGTCCAGCAGCGTGGTAGGCCCTGGTCGCTTCCAGATCGAGACCGGCGTCCTGCGCGACTATCGCTCCAACGGAAGGAGCGATGAGCGAGGGTTGTCTACGCCGACCCTGCTGCGTCTGGGCCTCAACCGGCGCTGGGAGGCGCGGCTCGAGACGGATGGGTACTCGCGGGTGCGCTCCTACTCCCCCGGCAGCGGCGTCCAGCGAACGACGGGGTATGCGCAGCTCGCGCCGGGACTGAAGTACCACATCCAGGACCCGCGGGAAGGCTCGATGCGCCCTTCACTGGGCGTGATCGGTCACCTCAACGTGCCCAGCGCCTCCTCGGATTTCCGGAGCCGCAAGCTAACCGGAGACGTGAAGCTGGCCGCCGATTGGGACCTGGCGCCGAAGTGGAGCCTGGGCGCCAACGCCGGAATCCTCATCAACGAGGATGACACGAGCGAGGTGTTTACCTCTGGCCTCCTCACCACCACCCTGGGCCGAGAGCTTACTGAGCGGCTCCGGTCGTTCATCGAGGTTGTGGTCCAGAGCCCGGAGAGGGCCGGCGGCAGCACCGCCCTCATTGTGGACGGCGGCTTCACTTATCTCGTGAACGCGGATACCCAGTTGGACGTAGCGGTAGGCACCGGACTGGCCGGCCGGACCGCTGCCGATATGTTCTGGACCCTGGGCTTCAGCCGCCGGTTCTAACTCCCTTCCGCAGG
>JAJFMS010000764.1 GCA_020696885.1 Armatimonadota bacterium
CCGGCGAGAGGTGCCGGCTAGAGACATTGAAATAGGGGGGCGTCGCCAGCTTCTTCGAGCTCGCGATGACCCTGGCCGCTGAGCAAAGCGCCCAGCTCTCCACGCCATAGATCGGGTGCTCGGTGAGCGCTCCTGCCGTTTCCAGGACGAAGGACGTCCGGCCGAGCGCAGTCGCCGCGATGGCGCGGAGGTGCTGCATCTCCGCATCCCGCGGGTGGATCTCGCTCAGCCTCCCAGCCAGGGAAAAGAGGGCGCGCCAGGCGCCCAGCTCCGTGGCGACGGCCACCGCCTGCCGCTCGAGCGAGGGAGAAAGCCCGGCCGCCAGGGCGAGCTCGAGGTGGAAGATGGCCGCCTCTCGAACGTCCAGCGCTGCGAGCACACCGGCCAGCTCCAGCCGTGCGTCTCCAAATGCGGGGTCGATCTGCAGCACTCGCTCGAGCGCATCGAGCGCTTCCTTGGTTTTCCCATCCTTGCGGAGCCCGCGGGCGGCAGTGTAAAGGGAACGCACCTCTCCCAGTTGCGCCCACAGCCAGTCGCCCGGCTCCTTTAGGGCCGGATGTGCGGGATCGAGCGCCAGGCCGATGGCAGCCACGCGCAGTGCTTCCGCCTCCAGATCCAGCTTGCGACACGCCTGCCAGCGCGAGGCCAGGATCAGCGGGGAGCGCGCGTTGGCGGCGAACGCCTCGTCGGTAACTCGGAGGACCTCGTCCGGCGTGATGGCGGGGACAGCCACCGCCTTCTCGACCCGCGCAAGCGCAGCCTGCCTCCTGGCCTCGTCCGACGCCTCGTCGGGCTTCCGAGCCGGAGCCGTCTCTCCGGATAGTCGCGCCCGAAGTGCCGCGACCGTCATCGGATCTCCCTTGCGTAGGGCCGCCGCGTCCACGAGCGCGCGTGCCTGCTCCACCTGGCCCGGCTTCGGCACGGCTTCCACGTTGAGCAGCAGCTCTGCTAGCCGGACCAGCAGCGACACGTCGACCTTGGCGGTGGACAACGGCACGCGAAGCGGCTCGGCGGCAGCGGGTGCACCCGGCTCCCATCGTTCCGCGAGTTGAGCCCACTTCAAGCTGAGCGGAGCACCGAGTAGATCGCCGGCTTCGGCCACGCGCCCGGTCTGTTCCAGCAGGTTGGCAGCCCGGATCACCGCGGGCGCCTCGGCGGGATGAGCCTGTGCGTAGTCGACGACGCCTTTCCGCAAGCTCTCCAGGGCCTCCGGTTCCTGGAGCCGCGCAAAGATCGCCCACGCCATCTTGCGGATAGCCGGAGCCTCGGGCGACTTGGCCTCTTCCAACTCCCGTGCCAGCGAGCTCGCCGCGCTCCACGCGGAGGGGTAACGGCCCAACGCCAGCTGCGCCTGGGTGCTGATCAGGAGCGCTTGCCGGCGCAGATCCGCATGGGCGCTCAGACGGAGCGCCTGATCGCAATACTCCAGGGCTGCTGCGGGTGCGCCGAGCCGAAGCCAGAGCTGCGCGATGAACACCCGGGGCATCGCTTCCAGCGGCTCCAGCTCCGCCCAGCGGCGGGCAAGCACGAGAGCCTGGGTGGGCTGCTTCTCTGCCAGCTCTTGCGCTTCCACCCCAAGGGTCCGGGCAGTGGCCCGCAGGTCTGCGGAGGCCGGCGCGGAGTTGGGGCCAGCCGCTCGCGACAACGTGCCGCCCGTCAACAAGAGCACGACGACGAGGAAGTAAGCAGGTCTCAAGAGATCTCCCCTGAACGCAGTAGTGGCCTGCGCCGGGCGCAAGCCACTACTCCATCGTTCCAACGGATAGCAGGGCTACCCGCGACTACTGAACCGGCCCATCAGGTAACCGGGAGAGTCCACGGGCCGTATGCTGTATATTCGGCTACAAAGGCAGGCTGCCCTCTCGCATGACTGTGTGAAACCAGCGGCGAATGGACGCCCCACAAGGGGAGTGGTGGAGTGCTGGAATAGTGGAGTGGCGGGAACGCGGCCATACGGCCGCACCGGTGTCCGTTGCTCCCCGAGCGCACGCCGCTCTATTTCGTCCCACACCGTAGCTGTGAAGTTCGCACTCACGTACCACATCGAGGCGCCGCGGGATCGCCCTTCCGCGGCGGTCTACGAGGAGATCGCCGAGCAGGTGATCCTCGCGGATGAGGCCGGCCTGGACTACGCCTGGTTTGCCGAGCACCACGCCCACGTTCACCTGGGGCACCTGCCGTGCCCACTGCTCTACGCGGTGCATCTGGCGGGTCGAACCCGGCGGATCCACCTCGGCACGGCGGTGATCTGCCTCAATATGCACCCGGCGATCACCGTGGCGGAGGACGTGGCCGTGGCGGACCACCTCACGGGCGGCCGGATCAGCCCCGGCTTCGGGAGCGGCAGCACGCCGGAGGAACTGGCGCTGTACGGGCTGCCCTCGGTGGACCCGGATACGCGACACGCCCGGTTTGCCGAGTCGCTGCGGTTGATCCGGGAGGTCTGGTCCGGATCCGGGCCGCCGCTGCCGCGGGCGCGGGAAGACCTGGTCCGCCGGAGCTGGGTGGCGGCGAACAGCCTGGAGGCCGCCGCCATCGCGGGCGCGGGCGGCCACAACATGATGTTCTCGTTCCTGCGCACGCCGGAGCAGTACCGGGCGCTGCACCAGGCCTACGCGGCGGCGGGCGGGACCGGAAGCGTGGCCGCCAACCGGCCGACCTATGTAGGCGAAGACGATGCGTCCGCCTGGCGAGAGGTCGAGCCGGCGCTGCGAACACTCTGGACGCGGTTCGTGCGGGAAGGCAAGATCCCAAAAGACCGGCCCGAGCCGGAGGTCCTCACCGCCGAAAACGCTCCCGGGCAGTTCCTGGTGGGCGGCCCGGAAACGGTAGCGCGCACCATCCGCCAGCTCCGGGAACAGGCGCCGTTCGACACCTTCAACTTCGAGCCGCGCTGGGAGGGGCTGACGCCGGAGCAGGTGCGGGCCACGATCACGCGGTTTGCCGAGCGGGTACGGCCGCTGGTTTAGATGGGTGTTGGGCGTTGGGTGTTGGGAAGGAGCAGGCGGAGCGGTGCCAAGCGTGTGGATGCTGCTGGCCAGAAGACGGTGGGGCCGCCGTTTTCGGTATGGACCACCGAGCAGTAGCTCGGTCCAACAGAGGGAGCGCGCACGGCTAACGATCGGCGCCTGGAGACGCCGACTCCAGGCAGATCGGGCGGCAGCCAGTTAGAAGTGACGGGGAGAACGGCGATCAGGCCGGGCTGCGCGTATGCGGAGCCCGGTTTCCATTCGCACTTCGAACCTCGTCGTTCGCACTTCCGATCAGGGGATCAGGACAATCTTGCCATGGGCGCCGGCGGCCATTACTTCTTCGTGGGCGCGGGGGGCTTCGGCGAGCGGGAGCTCTTTGCGGACCACGGGCCGGAGCGCGCCGCACCGGAGGGCGGCTACGAGAGCGGCGTGGATTC
>JAJFMS010000765.1 GCA_020696885.1 Armatimonadota bacterium
TGAAAGACTTCTTCCCGTCCATCACCTTCCGGCGCGTGAAGGGCCTCTTCGAGTCGTTCGGCTACAACGAGGGGGTGTCCACCCTGCTGGCGCTGCTCACCACGGAGCCGCCGCGGGCTGCGGTCTCGCTGGACGGCCAGCGCCGGTACGTCAGCCTCGGACAGCGCCAGTTGCCGCAGGGTGCTTGCACGTCGCCTGCCCTCACCAACCTGCTCTGCCGCAAGCTGGACCGTCGCCTTACCGGCGCCGCCACGGCGTTCGGCTTCACCTACACTCGCTACGCGGACGACCTGGTGTTCTCCCACCCCCGGCCCGACGCCGGGCTCGGAGCGATGCTCGCGCTGGCGCGCTCGATCCTGGAAGAAGAAGGCTTTACCGTAAACGAGGCGAAGACCACGGTAATGCGCCCGCAGCACCGCCAGGTGGTGACCGGCATCGTGGTCAACGGCGAGCCGCCGCGCATCTCCCGGCATGACCTGCGCCGGTTCCGCGCCTTCCTCCACCACGTCGACACCGAGGGATTCGACGCCGTGTCACAGCGCCTCGGACGGAACGCACAGTCCTACGCCGCCGGCTACCTGGCGTACGTGCACATGGTCAACCCGGATCAGGCCGCCCGCCTCCGCGAGAAGCACCCCTGGCTCTCGCGGGCAGAAGGTACGTAACACTCCCTCCGCTCCGTGTCTCTGTGTCTCCGTGGTGCGCCCCGCTATCCCGGAGGCCACTCCAGCGTGCGACCGCCCAGCACGTGCGCATGCAGGTGCCCAACGCTCTGGCCGGCGTCCGGACCGGAGTTCAGCGCCACTCGGAAGCCGCTATCCTTTACGCCGGTCTTCTCCGCCACCTCGCCGCACGCCAGGAGCACCTGCCCCAGCGTCTCCACGTCGGCCGGTTCCGCGCTGCCCACGTTCACCACGTGCCGCTTCGGGATCACCAGCACGTGAACGGGAGCCTGGGCGTTGAGATCGTGGAACGCCACGACGTGCTCGTTTTCCAGCACCTTGTTCGCCGGGATCTCGCCTGCGGCGATCCGGCAGAAGATACAGCTCATGGGTTGGCCTTACCTACAATTCGTCCAATGACGTGGCGACCAGGGCGCGCCGGAACAGCACTTCGCATGCTTCGGCATCCGACTGCTCGATGCGCGCCGCCAGTGCTCCCGGCAACGCACCAAAGCGGATCGCCAGAGCCTCCCGGGTCAGGCGCTGTGCTTCGGCGAGCCTGCCGTGCGTTTCGCCCTCAGCCTTCCCACGGGCTTCGCCGCGGGCTTCCCCTTCGGCGATCCAATCGTCGATGATGCTGGCACCTCGAACCATCGGTAACTCCTCCCGGAAAATCGCTTCCACCAGGCTCCGTGAAAGTCGGCGGCTGGCCACGCGCAGCGCCACCGCCAGCAGTTCGGCCTGTTCTTCGGAGCCCACTCCAGACCGGTTGATGAGCGCCACTTCTTCCCGGAGCGTGCGCTCCCCAGGATCATCTTCGCACAACACCAGCAGCGGCGCCAGCGGCCAGAGCTCACCGCTGCGAATCCGCTCCGCGTGCTCCCACAGCCGCACCGTCGGAAAGCGGAAGCTATTGGAGAACCTGCCTACGGTGGACACGTATTCGTTCGGAAAGCTGGCGCGGTGCCCCTTCTCCAGGTAGATTGCGAGGAGCACCACCGGCAGCCCAAGCTGGCGATTCAGCGCCCCGGCCTTGGCGAACCAGGTGGACAGCAGCTCGCTCCGCGGCTGGAGTTGGTATTCCAGATACAGCGCGCCTTCGTCACGGCTGGCCTCGTCACACACCACGAACACGTGGTCGGCTCGCTGCTCCGGGACGTTGATTGCCGTGTCTTCCATCCGCAGGCGGCCAGCGTCGATCGGGTAACCCGCCAGGCGGAACAGCGCCTCCGGGTAACTACGCAGGAGCGCCTTCATCGACTCGTCGATCGGATGGTAGTCACACTCGCGTCCGGTCCGGTGGGCTCCAGCTCCTCGGCTGCGTCGGATGACATCCTCGCTCCTTCCTGGCGCCGTTACGCGCAAAGGCCGTCGTGAAGCACTTCGCCCATCACGGCCTCCGAGCCGGCGCTTTGCACCAGCACCGCGATGATCCGGCCGGTCAGCGTGTCGGGGCCATCGAAGGTCACTCGCAGGTAGTTCCCGGTGAGCCCGGAGAGCAGGCCGGTGTGGCGGTCCCGTCGCTCCGCGAGCACGGTCACCACCTCGCCGAGGTACTGCTGCGCCTGCTCCAGGCCGAGGCGGTCGGAGAGCCGCGTCAACTCCTGGACGCGGCGGGTCTTCTCGGCCTGGGGGACGTCGTCGTCCAGCCGGGCGGCCGTGGTACCGGCGCGGGGGCTATAGGGAAAGGCGTGGATCTTGCAGAAGCGCGCGTCTTCGCAGAGACGGACCGTCTCCTGGAACTGAGCCTCGGTCTCGCCGGGGAAGCCAACGATGACGTCGCAGGTCAGCCCGGCGTCCGGCATCGCTGCGTAGATCCGGCGGACGAGATCGCGGAACTCCTCGGCGCTGTACCGGCGCCGCATCTGCCGCAGCACGTCCTCGTCCCCGGCCTGGAGCGAAAGGTGCAGGTGGCGACACACCTGCGGCAGGCGGGCCATCGTCTCCAGCAAGTCCTGGCTGGTGTCGGCGGGGTCGATGGAGCTCATCCGGATCCGCTCGATCCGGGGGATCGCGGCCAGCTCCTCCAGCAGCAGCGCCAGCGGGTCTCGCTCGCCGCGCGTGCCGAAGCCCTTTTCGTCGCCGTAGTCGCCGATACAGATCCCGGTGAGCACCAGCTCCCGGTAACCCATTGCGGCCAGCTCACGGGCCTCGGCCAGCACCTCCGCGGCGCCTCGGCTGCGCAGCCGGCCGCGGGTGAACGGGATGATGCAGAAGGAACAGAAGTGGTTGCAGCCGTCCTGGATCTTGATCACCGCCCGGGTGCGTCCCAACGTGCCTTCGCCCGCGTGGATCAGGCGGATCAGCTCACCGCTGTTCGGCAGCGCCTCTCGCGGCGGGGGGGCTCCGTCTAACGGGAACAGCAGCCGCCCGCTAAGACGCAGCGTCTCGTCCACGATCTCCGCCAGGCGCGGCTTGTCTGCGTTGCGCACCACGACGCCGACCTCGGCCATGCCGCCTACCTGGTCCGGCGCGGTCTCCACGTAGCACCCGGTGGCCACCACCAGCGGGTCGTCGCCGGTGCGCCGGGCGCGGCGGAGGGCGGCGCGGGACTTTGCGTCGGCCTCATGCGTGACGGAGCAGGTGTTGACCACACACACGTCCGCCGGCTGCCCGAACGGCACGATCTGGTAGCCCAGGCGCAGCAGGTCCGCCGCGGTCTCCCGCGTCTCATACTGGTTGACCTTGCACCCTAGCGTATAGAGGCTGGCGCGCGGCGAGCGGGGCGTCTCCATCCGGTTACTC
>JAJFMS010000766.1 GCA_020696885.1 Armatimonadota bacterium
GGGGTGAACCGGATCATCGTCTCACCCAGTGTAAACACATCAAACCGGTCCATGCACCTGCTCCTGATTTAGCACCGTCGAGCTGATAGCTCTCTAAAGTTAAGACCTAACCCGACGATTTGATTTAGTTTCGGCGTCCGATCGTCGCGCTTGTTTATACTACGCAGCGTCGCTGATTAGCCAGGGTTGCGGGCACCGACCGTGCGGTCCAGGAACTTTCGCAGCTCCAACGCCACGGCGGGAGCCGCTTCTTCTTGCGGGAAATGACCACACCGGGGAATGCGCACTAACTGCGCGTGGGGGATCGTTTGCGCGAGACGCTCCGCGTGACGGAGGCGGATCAGCGGGTCTTTCTCCCCGTGCAGCACCAGCGTGGAGCACTGGATCTCCCGGTATCGCTGCGACATCCACTCCAGGTCCGGGCCGTAAAGGTGCCGCAGCGCCCGGAAGAACGCCCCGCGGCCCTCCGGTGTGCGCAGGTATTCCCGCGAGGCGGCACACTGATCGACCGACACACTTCCCCAGCGGTGACGGCAGGTCTCCAGACCCACGCGCACCCCAAGCACCGGAACGTACCGGGCGATCGCCGGCAGCAGCGGCACTGCCGCCAGCCGGCCCACCGGCGGTAGACCCCAGCGAAATGCCACGGAGTTGAACAGGGCAAGCGCCCGTACCCGCTGCGGCGCCTGCAGGGTCACCGCCAGCGAGACGCCGCCGCCGAGGCTATTGCCGACCAGCGCCACATCGTCCCAGCCCAGCTCGTCGAGGAGTCGCACCACGCGCTGGCCCAGGGACCACGGACCATAGTCCGCGTCGGGCGGCTTCTCGCTCCGGCCGTGTCCCGGGAGGTCGAGTACCGCCACCCGGTAGCGGTCTTCCAGGTGCGGAAGAACGAGGTTCCAGGTGCGGTGGTCGAAGCCGATGGCGTGGATCAGGAGCACGCGGGGGCCGTCGGCCCCGCGCAGCGAGTGATAGACCTTCACGTCATCCAGGCCCGGAAGTCGGGAGTGCGGCACGCTCGTCATCTGTACTTGAACCGTTTAGAGCTGCTCCGCCCCGAGGCCGGGAAGGTCCCGCCAGTGCACCGGCCGCCCGTATCGCTCGCGCAGGTGGAGCAGCCAGGCGACGAGCCCGGAATCGAACTCACTGTCCGGCAACTGGAACACCGTGTGCATCTGGCAGCTCGAGGCGCCCAGGAGCCCATACTCCACCGCCGCTCTCCCGGTAAGGATATCCCCCGTAGCGGAGATCGGCGGCACCACACCCTGGATACGTCCCTCGCGCGCCGCCCTGCGGGTCTGCGCCAGTGCCTCCAGGTTCCGCTGGCGTAGGTCCGGTCCACCATAGGCTATGCCGCGCTTCCCTTCGAACTCCCGGTCCGGATCGAACAGCCGGTTGGCATACACCAGGTAATCCGGGACCGGCAGCGCCTCGTCCACCAGGGTGCGGATCATCTCCACCTGGAAGTCGAGGCCCGCCTGCGCGTTCATCAGCTTGACTCCCAGGGAGACAGGGCGTTCAGGTGTTCGGGTGTTCAGGTGTTCAGGGGGAGCGGAAATCCGGTGTTCGGGGTTCGGGGTTCGGTCTTGGGATAGTGCAGGCTCTTGGATGAGCTGCGGGACTGTGCGGAGCCAGTGTAGGATCTGGGCTTCCTGGCGGCTGCGGTCATCGCCGGCAAGGGTGGGACTGAAGTCCTTTTCCAGCGGCATTGGGCCGAGGTGCCGGGCGCGCCAGACGTCGAGGAGACGGCGGGTGGTGTACTCGTACTCGCCGACGGAGAAGGCGCCTCCGTCCGGGCCGGGTAGGTGGTATTTCACGGAGGCCGCTATTCGGGTCCCGTGCTCAGCGGCGGCCTCCAGGGCGTCCGCATAGAACCGGCAGTAGTCCTCGAAGCTCTGGTGCCAGCCCCGTCCTTTCCAGGTGACGGACCAGCCCGGAGTGCCATCCGCTCCCGTGATGCGATCCAGGCGCATGCGCGTCTCCTGGATCGCCCACTCGGACATCGTGCTGGCGCCCTGTTCGTCCTGCGCGATCACCGTCTTCAGCACCACGAAGCCGAGACCGGCCTCCGCGTCCCGCCGGACCTGGCGGACGTTGAGCGAAAGCTGCCCGGACGCCTTGCCGAAGGGGTTCGCGATCGGGGCGCCGGCGTATTCGCCCTGAATATCCACGCCGTAGGCGTCCAGGCAGTGCGCCCGGAGATCGGAGGGGAGCGTCTCGCGGAAGCGGTCATAGTCCGCGGCCAGGCGCTGCCGCAGTGCATCCGGAAAGTCAGGAGTGCCAGCCAGGGGGTCCGCGCTCATCGACGAGCTCCCCGCCGCAGGGCGTATGCGAGACCGCAGCACTTCATCCGGCGACCGTCACGTGCTCGATCAGCTTCCCTTCGCAGAGCTGTTGGGTCTTACCGCTGGAATCTCGCTGGAAGACCGCGCTGCCGTTGGTATACACCAGGCTCCCGTCTTCGCAGAGGTCGTAGGAGAGCACGCCCGGCGCCAGCACTTCTTCCTTACCGTCCGGACTGCGGCGCACCAGCTCCCAGTCCTGCGGCACCAGCGAGGCCGGCTCGCCCTTCTTCGCGCGGCGCTCCGCCTTCTCCGCGTCCACCAGCTTCCCCCAGAGCATGAGCTGGCGAGGGGTGGGACCCTCTCGCTTGGGGCCGCCCGCAGTCATCAGCGGGTTGCCGGAGAACATCAGGGAGAAGAAGTTGAGAAAGCCGAGGATCGCCCACACCAGCCGGACCGGAAAGAGTACCACGTCCAGCAGAATCCGCATGCCCGCGGGGCGCACCGCCACCTGGTAGGGCCGCCGGATGAAGAGCAGGCTGCCGTCCTCGGTCATCCGGGGCAGCAGGTAGTCCAGCTTCGGATCTTCGAGCAGCGTCTCCAGGCGTCCGTTCTCGAAATCCAGCTCCTGGACTGCGTACGGGCCGATCCCCGCCAGCGCGCCCTGCGCGTTCCGCCCGATGCCGGCGGATTGGAAGACCAGCCGACAATCGCTTCCCGGCACCCAGGAGGGAGCCTCGTCCATGGAGTCGCCTTCGGTGAGGTGGTGGAGGTCGTTGTTCTCCACGTTGATCACGGCGATCCCGGCGGTGCCGTCCTCGTGGTAGGTGGAGAACGCCACTTTCGGCAGACGCGAGTGCCGGGCCAGGTGCCGGGCTCGGAAGCGGTTGTTGTGGAAGAGGCGGCGCTCCGCCCGCTCCGCCGTATCGTACACGAAGAGCCCTCCCACCTGGTCCGTATCCAGAGCGTAGAGCAGCTCCCCCTCCCGGCGGCCCTGGGTGATGCCGCTGATGTGGATGCGCCGGTTCTCCGGGTCTGCCATGTCCCGGTTCCCCCAGAGGGTGGGCCCCGACGTCATCTGCCCGGTCTGCCCGCGGTTCTTCCACTCGTTCTTCTCGCGGCGCCGGATCGCGTCCTCGACCATCTCCTGGGCGAACGCGCTCTCGATCGGCTCGGCGGTCCGGCCGTCCCGCTTCAAGAACAGTTTCCCGGTGGCGAGATAGGCAACGGTCGGCATCTTCGAATCCTACTTACGCGTTGCTCACAGGTTGGAGCATCCTGAGGATGCGGTTGCACGCGCGACGGCAGAGCACCTCCGTTGGGCCCCACCCCGGCCTTCGGCCTCTCTACAGATTTCTCGCTTCCAGGTGTAGGTAGTCCGCGGCGGGGTATGTAAAACAACTGTATGCAAGTTCTGCCGGAGCCGATCCCCCAGTCGATTACCGACCGCGCCGCGCACTCCGCGCTGGCGGGATTTCATGACCCGCTGCGCGCCTGGTTCGCGGCTTCGTTCGAGGGGCCTACCCGGGCGCAGGAGCTGGCCTGGCCCGCCATCCAGGCCGGGCAGTCCGCGCTCATCCTGGCGCCCACCGGCTCCGGCAAGACCCTGGCGGCATTCCTGGCGGCGATCGACCACCTGATGTTCGCGCCGGTGCCGGACAAGAAGGAGCGGTGCCGGGTGCTCTACCTGTCGCCGCTCAAGGCGCTGGCGGTGGACGTGGAGCGGAACCTGCGCGCGCCGCTGGTGGGCGTCTCCCGGTATGCCGAGCGGCTAGGGGCGGAGTTCCACCACCCCGAGGTGGCGATCCGCACCGGCGACACGCCGATGCGCGAGCGAGCGCAGTTCGCGCGCAACCCGTCCGACATCCTGATCACCACGCCGGAGTCGCTGTTCCTGCTGCTCACCAGCAACGCGCGGGAGGCACTGCGCTCCGTGCGGTGGGTGATCATCGATGAGATCCACGCCATGGTGAGCACCAAGCGAGGCGCGCACCTGTCGCTCTCGCTGGAGCGCCTGGAGGAGATCACCGGGACGCCGCTCCAGCGGATCGGGCTCTCCGCCACCGTGCGACCGGTCGACGAGGCGGCGCGGTTTCTGGGTGGATTCCAGAGCGTGCGGGAGGGTGTGGAGGGGCAGAGCGGAGAGACCCCCCCTGGCCCCCCCTTGGTAAGGGGGGGAGTTTCAG
>JAJFMS010000767.1 GCA_020696885.1 Armatimonadota bacterium
AAGCGCTCGGGGCTAAACACCGCAGTGGAAAGAGCCCCCCACACAAGATACAGCACAATCGGGAGGTTCGGACCGCTGAGCAGGAACCCGCGGACTCGCGAAAAGGTGATGCGGTCCCGAACTCGGAACAGCCACACCGAAAACAGGAGCAGCCCCAGGAAGCCATAGGCCGTGAGCTGATCGATACGGCGAGCCTGGGTCGAACCGAACAACATCGGCACCAGGAACATCAGCATCAGGACTACAGCGACGACCTGATTCTGCAGGAGCGTCGTCCAGCGCTTTAACTTCACGCAACACCCTCCTCGTGATGCAGGGCCGGCTGGAGTACGGGCTTTTCAGTCCGCAGTTGATAGATCGCAACACTATCTCCGGGCCGGATCACGATTTCTGAATTCTCTTCGACGTGCCAGAGGAACGCCGCCAACGCGAACACGGCCATCGCGGCTACCAGCCACAACCCCGCGTTCACCAAACAAACCGCTCCTGCCGCCAACGCGGTCAGGAAAGTGACCACCGCCATACAGGCCCTCTTGGAAAGCCCGCGCGTCATCAGGCGATGCGGCAGGTGGTCTTTCCCGGTAGACGAGAGCAGATCGCGAATGGAGCGTATGCCGGCCTGGTACCTGCGGTAGTGCACCCAGGCGATATCGACCACCGGCACGAGCAATACGAACGGGGTAAGGGGGAAGTGGCCTCCCCCGGTGGGCTGTGCATTCGCGAGGATCGCGAGCACCGCCACCATCAGCCCCAGGAACGTGCTTCCTGCGTCGCCGAGGAAGACGCGAGCGGGAGGCACGTTGAAAACGAGGAACCCGAGGACCGCGCCCATCGCGGCGAAGGACGCCTGGCTAACGAAGGAGCGGCCCGCCGCGGCAGCCATCATCCCCAGGGCGAAAAACACCACCACGCACGTGCCGCCGGCGGCGCCGTCGGCGCAGTCCAGGCAGTTCATCGCGTTGATCACCCCCACCACCCAGAAGACGGTGATGAGGTGATCCAGCGGCGCGAACGGCACAAGGTGGAACCTCACGCCGGACAGGGAGAGGCCCGCAGCCAGGATCACCTGGAGTATCAACCGGTAGCGGGAATGGAGATCCAGCCGGTCATCGGCCACGCCTAGCAGCATCACCAGGAAGGACGCGAACATCATCAATGTGACGCGTGCGTCCATCTGCCCGCGCAGGATGAGTGCGATGATGACGCCGGCGTAGACTGCCAGCCCACCGAGCACCGGGATCGGGTGAGAGTGGATCTTCCGGGCGTTGGGGACGTCTACGAAGCCCGCCTTGACCGCGAAGCGGTTAAGCAGGGGCATCAGGAGCACCGCTACGCAGAATGCCAGTATGGGGGTTAGGATCGCTTCCGAGAGTGCTGGCATTTCAAGAATCGGTTCGAGATCTCGTGGGCTCGCCTGCGCGGATGGCGCCTGGCTGGCCGCGACGCGACCGGAGCGGTGCTCGTCTTCTAATGTTCACGGGCCGGGTGGTCAATTTCCTGCCGACCGAGCGGTGGGAGGACAAACAACCTTTACCGGGGGTAGCTGGAGACCGGTGGAGGAATGGAGGCGCTGGCCCCGCAAGCAATCAGACGACAGCAGACGGTGCGAACAACCCCTCCAACGCAAGTATACTGCAATCGCACTCCGGGTTGAAAGGCCACCCGGCGCCCGTTCGGAATAATAGGTACGAAGCTTGCCGTTACCGGCACACCGAGCGGCCTGGCCGTCTCTGTGCTTCCAGCCTCTCCCACGGGGATTGTCGGAGTTCCTGTAACTTTCTACAATCTGCACCGCAGGAAGTTGAGCCGCGACCCCCCGTTCGCACCGCCGGGCGGTTTGCGGGCGCCCTTTCGCCAGCCTACCTCCAGCCGTCGAGAGCAAGCACGGCGTTGACCACTCGCTCCCGCTCCTCGTCCGTGAGACTGGGGTAAATCGGTAGGCTCACGATCTGTTCGTGGGCGGCCTCGGCTTCGGGACACTGCTCGCTTAAATAATGATGTAACGGCCGGTAGACCGGACGTTTGGCATCAATGCTCTGAGCCCGCAACGCCTCGATCGCCCGCGCCGCGTTCTCGGCTCGCAGCACGTACCGGTAGTGGATCGGCTCTCGCCCACCCCCGGCTGGAGCAACCGGGCTGGCGATCCCACCCTCACCGAACCGTACGGTGTAATAGTCGGCAATCGCACGGCGCCGCGCAAGGAACTCTGGGAGGCGAACAAGCTGCCAGAGCCCTAGCGCCGCCTGCATCTCCGTGAAGCCGAAGCTGAACCGGGGCCGCCACTCCTCCCGGTTGTCGTACTCCACCAGATCCCGCACCCGGGTCACCACCTCGGCGGACCGGCTAGTTACGATTCCACCATGCCCCGTGGTGATCACCTTGGTGGCGAAGAACGAGCCGATCGCCGCATCTCCCTGCGCGCCGGAGGGCTGTCCCTCTCCCTGGGCGCCAAGCGATTGGGCACAGTCTTCGATGATCGGCACGCCCAGGCTCCGCAGCGGCTCGATGGCGACCGGATCCCCGAACATGTGCACCGCCACCACTGCGCTGGTGCTCTTCGAGACCCTGGCGCGCGCGTGCTCCAGCGAGAGGTTGTGGCCCCCCACCTCCGCATCTACGAGCACCGGCCGCGCTCCCGTGGCAGCCACCGCATTCAACAGGGCGGCGCAGCAATAGGCCGGGAGCAGCACTTCCGAACCGGGGGAGACACCCACCGCCAGCAGGGCCAGGTGGAGCGCGTTGCTGCCGGAGTTCACCGCGATTCCGCCGCTGCCGCCCAGCCATTGGGTCGCTTCGTCCTGGAATCGGTGGACCAGCGGGCCGTCTGCCACCCAGCCGGGCGCCAGCTCGGAGGTCAGCACCGCCCATTCACCGGCGGTGGGAAGAGTCGGGCGGCTGTGGGGAACCAGGTTACTGTTCAAGCTCATCTCCGCCTCTTCATGATTCTGATTGGCTACTCGCTGCCCGGGCGCGCCGGTCTCCGCTGCGGGCGATCCGTTCCGAAGCCAGGCCCCGGCGAGACCGGTCCGAGGATGGCTCTCACGGCCAGCCCGGCCCAGATCGCCCCGCCTAGCCACGCAAGCGGCCAGCCGGGGACTTCGAGCGGCGACCGCCAGAGCTGCGTCGACAGTGCCCAAACCACCCGCCCCTGGAGTGGAACCAGCTCGTGCGCTCGCAGCGAGAGCAGCGTGGGGAGCGAGAGATCGGTCCACGTGGCCCAGCCCACGACCGCCGCTGCCGCCCAGGCGCCTCCCCATCCGGCGCAGCGCCTGTTCATAAGTCGGAAGGTCAGCACCGCAAGTCCAAGATACGGAGCAAGCGCAATCAGCCCTAGCAACAGGACCATCACTTCGACCAGGCCTGCCTGATAACCCCACGGCCGGATCAGCGGCAGGATCAGTACCA
>JAJFMS010000768.1 GCA_020696885.1 Armatimonadota bacterium
TGAGCAGCCCGGCCGTAGCCATGAACGAGTCACCGAACGTCTTGATCTTCTGCATGTCGTGCCGCAGCACCAGCTCCTCGTAGGCTTCGATGAGTTGCTGGAGGTTGGCGATCACCTCTTCGGGGTCACTGCGCTCGCAGTAAGGGGTGAAGCCGACCACGTCGCAGAACAGGACCGCCACGTTCTCGTGAACCTGCGGCTTGACGGTGTACGTGGACTTGAGCTCTTCCACGATCTGGCGCGGGAAGATCACGTGCAGCAACTCGTCCGCCCGCTGCTTCTCCCGCTCGATCTGCTGGATGTAGCACAGCTCCCGGTCTCGCAGCCGCTTCTTCTCCATGCACGCGCCCACGCGCGCCCGGAGCAGGACCGGGTTGAACGGCTTGGTGAGGTAGTCCTCCGCGCCCAGCGCAATGCAGCGGACCACGGAGTCGATCTCTGCCAGCGCGGAAACCATCACCACCGGCAGATGGCGCAGCTTCTCATCAGCTTTGAGGCGCTGCAGGACCTCGAACCCGTTGAGCGCGGGCATCATCACGTCCAGCAGCACGAGGTCGCACGGCTTGTCCCGCAGGTGCGCCAGGGCTCGCAACCCGTCCTCCACCGCGGTGACGGCATAGCCCTCGCGCGTGAGCCAGCGCGTCAGCAGGTCCCGGTTCCCCTCGTTGTCGTCCACCACCAGCACCTGACCGGAACCGGCCACGCGGGTCTCTCCGGACGGGTGGAGCGCGCTGAGCACGCTCACGGCAAAGGAGGCGGGACGGCTGCCGGCGTCGGGCAACTCCCGGTTCTCGATGAAAACCAGCAACTGGTCGATCAGTGCGAGCAGATCGCGCCCGGAGCCGTGAATGCGCTCGAGCGCGGGGATCACATCGTCCCAGCCGAGATCGGTGGCATCCTCCTGCAGGATCTCGCAGTAGCCGAGGATGTGGTTGAGCGGCGTGCGGAGCTCGTGTCGCAGCGTGGAGCGGAACGTCTCCAACTCCGGGCCGTTCAGGCTCGCGACCAGGTGGTTCGGCTCCAGCAGCTCGGCCACCAACACCTGCAAGCGCACGCCGGCCGCGCTGATCCGCTCCAGGTCCGGAAGTAGCTGGTCCCGTCCGCGCGCCGCGGTCTCCCGCAGCAGCGTCTCGCTATACCCGAGGATCGCCTCCAGCGGGGTCCGCAGCTCGTGATGCATGTGCGTCAAGCGAGCACGTGGGGACTGGTTCGGCCCGGAGGCGGCACTCATGGGGAAGCTGACGTTTCTTGGCGCGGACGGATTACGTTTGACTGCTTCTCTATCGATAGTGCGCATTCCTTCGTAGCGCTAGGGGTCTTGGGGGACCCAAGCCGTTGTAGATGAGTCAAGTTTCCGTTCTCGATGGAATGCGACACCCGGCGCCGGGGCGGCGCCCTTGTGAAGCCCCCGACCGGGTACCCTTTAGGGTGGAGCCGGGCACCCTTTGGGTGGCGGCTCGCAGGCGGTAGCACCCACCCGTGATCCGCTGGCCAGAACCCCACTGTGCCGACGGGCGCGGGTAGCCGTTTTCGAGTCTCCACGCCAAGCCGCCCGTTAGTCCCAGCGTCTTTTGCTGGGACGTGAAAGGGCGAAGCGCCGGCCCACCTCGCGGGAGGGTGGGCGCTACCGCCAAGGGCCGGGGGCGACCCTCCGTCACGATAGTCGTCGCGGAGATGAGGTGCACGCCTTGTCGGGCGGTGCCGTGCCGGCTGCGAAATCGGGATAGACTCTCCCTATGCCGATACCGGATCGGCAGACGAGAGTTCAATGACGAGGGTGTCTATGGCGCGTAGAGAGCAGTGGGGAAGGCGAGCATTTCTTCAGGGGGTGGCGGCGCTGCCGTTTGGCCACGCCCTCTGGGCGGCGACCGAAGCGTCTGCCCAGGGCGCTGCCGGGGCCGCCGGTCCCACTACGCTGCCTTCCGGGCTGATCGTGCGGGAGAGCAACCCGGTGAATCTGGAGTTCCCGTTCTCCCGGCTGGAAGGGTTCATCACCCCCACTTCGCAGTTCTATGTCCGCTCGCACTTCGCCACCCCGAAGCTGGACCGCGCCGCCTGGCGCCTGCGCGTGGAAGGCGCGGTGGAGCGCCCGCTGGAGCTGAGCTATGAGGAGCTGCTCCGGATGCAATCCGAGACGCGCCCGGTTACCCTGGAGTGCGCCGGCAACGGCCGCTCGTTCCTGAACCCGCCGGTGCGCGGCGTCCAGTGGGCCGAAGGCGCCGTGAGCAACGCGGAGTGGACCGGCGTCCCGCTAGCCGCGGTGCTCCGGCGCGCGAAGGTGAAGCGCGGCGCGGTGGAGGTGGTGCTGGAGGGGGCGGACACCACGGAGCTGAAGTCGGTTCCGCGGCCGGCCGGACCGATACACTTTGCGCGCAGTCTCCCCCTGGCCAAGGCCCTGGACCCCAGCGTGCTGCTGGCCCACCAGATGAACGGCGCGGAGCTCCCGGTGGACCACGGCTTTCCCGTGCGCGGCGTGGTGCCGGGCTGGTACGGCGTGTCCTCCATCAAGTGGCTCACCCGCATCGTGGTGACCGAGCAGCCGTTCAACGGGCACTTCCAGACGGTGGACTACGCTTACTACGAGCGCCGGAACGGCCTGCCTTCGCGCGTCCCGCTGACCACCATGCAAGTGAAGAGCGAGATCGCCCGCCCGGCGGCGGGAGAGTCCGTCCCGGCCGGCGCCCCATACCGCGTGTTCGGCGCCGCCTGGACCGGCGATGATGCGGACATTCGAAAGGTGGAAGTCAGCACGGACGGCGGGCGATCCTGGTCCGAGGGCAAGCTACTGGGCAAATCCGCCCGCGGCGCCTGGCGCCTCTGGGAGTACGACTGGCGCACCCCCAGCGCCGGAAAGCAGACCCTGCTGGCGCGCGCCACGGACAGCCGCGGCCGCACCCAGCCGATGGAGCGCGACCCGGACCGGGACAACTACATGATCACCCACGTGCTGCCGGTGCAGGTCACGGTGCGGTAGGGGAGTAAGGTCCCAGGAGTGATGGAGTAATGGGGTAGCGGGGCACCCATACTCCATCACTCCGTCCTCGTTAATGGTTTCTGCTCCCATCAGTAAGTGCTGGGGCGCGAACGTCCCGCTACGCCGCTCCCCAGCCCCAGGTAACTGATGCCCGTTCTCACCGAAGAACAGAGCGAGCGCAAACCCCGGCGAAGCTGCTGGCCGTGGCTCCTGCTGCTGCCGCCAGTGCTGCTGCTGACGGCGCTGCTCGCGCCGGTCTTCGTGCCCCTGGAGATCTGCGCCGGCAACACTCTATGGATGGTGCAAACCGGCCAGGCCGCGGGCTCGATGGCCCCACCCGGAGTATCGTCTCTTCCGCTTGGGAGTGCTCGCTGCTGGGTCCTACGGTTGGCAGATTGGCACTACCTGGCCATCCGCTACGATCGGCCAC
>JAJFMS010000769.1 GCA_020696885.1 Armatimonadota bacterium
CCCCAACTTCGTTGGAGAGGGGCCGTGGGGCATGGGGATGGTGAGGCTTGGCCGAGCATTGTCATCCCTCTCGCATCCGGCCCCTCTCCATTGAAAATGGGGAGGGGTGCCCGAAGGGCGGGGTGGGGTCCCTAAACCACCGCCAGCAGGCTCCCCTTCCCCAGCCGCACCGCACGCCGGATGCCGGTGGTTACCAGCCCTTTGGCCGCGTCGCACGCCGCGGGAAGCGGATCCCCCAGCGCGAGCCGAGCGGCCAGCGCGGCGGAGAAGAGGCAGCCGGTGCCGTGTACCGGCGGACCCTCGATCCGGAGACCGGGGAACTCGAACACCTCGTCGTCGCAGAAAAGCCGGTCCACCGGCTCGCCCGGAAGGTGCCCGCCCTTGATCAGCACCGCCGCCACCCCCAGTTCCAGGATCCGCAGCGCCGCTTCCCGGAGAGATGCTTCGTCCGTGATCTGAACGCCGCTGAGCGCCTCCGCTTCAGGCACGTTGGGGGTCACGCAGCGTGTTTGGGGCAGCAGCCGGCGCTTGAGGGATGCGATCCCCCGCCCGCTCAACAGCGGGGTCCCGTCCTTGGCGAGGATCACCGGATCCACCACGAGGTTTGGGATGCGGCGCCGCTCGATCCGCTCCGCGACGACCTCCACGATCTCACGGCGGTGGAGCATCCCGGTCTTCGCCGCCGCAATCGGGAGGTCGGCAGCCACGGCGTCGATCTGCGCCGCCACGAAGACCGGCGGGATCCGGTGCACCCGATGCACACCGGTGGTGTTTTGTGCCGTCAGCGCCGTCTCCACGCTAGCCCCGTGAACACCGAGGGACTGGAACACCTTCAAGTCCATCTGGATCCCGGCCCCGCCTGAGGTATCCGAACCGGCGATCGTCAGGGCTACCTTCGGGAGGGGGTTCATGGTTGGGTGTTGGGGCCAGGCACCGTGGAGGGCAAGCCGGGGTATTCTGGTGTTCAGGTTTGGTGCGGAAAACTAAACAATGCTGAACGGGACGGCCGTCATCACACGGAGAGGCGCTCGACCAGCCCCGCCAGCTCCGTGAGATCCTGGAGCACGAATTCCGGCTGCTGCTCGTCGGGCAGAGCGGGGATCTGCGTGGCGGTGGTGACGCCGGTCAGCACCAGGGCGGTGTGGATACCTACGCGCTTCGCGCCCATGATGTCGGTCTCAGGGCGGTCACCGACCATCAGCGCCTGCTCCGGTGGGGCGCCTGCAAGCTGGAGGATGCCCAGCCAGGTGCCCGGCTCGGGCTTCCCTACGGTGGCTCCGGTAACGCCGGTGGAGTACTCGATCGGGGCCACGATGGCTCCGCCGCCGGGGATCTCGCCGGTCTCCATCGGATAGGTCGCGTCCCGGTTCGTGGCGACGAACGTGGCGCCGTTGATGGTGATCTCGTGATGGGCTCGCTGGAGCTTCGCGTAGGTAAGGTTCCGGTCCAGACCCGCTACCACGTAGTCCGCCGGGGTGGCGTCGTCCAGCCCCACCACGCGGAGCCCGGCGGCTTCCATCTCGTGGACCAGCCCTTCCTCGCCCACCACGAACACCGTCTTCCCCGCGGCCCCTTGCGTCTTGAGGTAGAGCCCGGTGGCGAAGGCGGAGGTCATCACCTGTTCCGTGGTGGTCGGCAACCCCATCCGCGTGAGCTTGTCCACGTACGTCTGGCGGCTGCGGGTGGAGTTATTGGTAAGGTAGTAGAGTGAATGGTGCGCCGCGAGCGCGTTCAGCGACTCGATCGCTCCGGGGATCGGGGTATCACCCAGGTAAACGACCCCATCCAGATCGAAAATCAGAACCACGCGACGCTCCTCTCGCACACAAACGTCCCCTCGCCGGGGAGATCGACCGGTCTTTCTTATCACCCGCCGGCTCTTGCTGCGTCTCGCGGCCCGGCTGCCGGCGTACCGGAGAGGCGGATTCCACCGTCATGGTGGGGGCTGGGCTCCCCCAGGCTCCCCGGGGCCTGACGAAGCGTGGAGCCGCGCGCATCACTGAACGAGGGCCGCGATGCCACTGATCGACGATGGAACGAGAGGCACGGACAACCGGCGAGCCCCGAAGTGGCCGTGGGTGGTGGTGGTCGTCGCGCTTTCCGCGCTCTGGCTGCTGGTCTCCGTGCTGGTGTCCCTGGTCCCGCGCACCCTGGCGGAGCAGAACGCGCCCCAGAACGCGGTCCGAAACCTCAACAGCGACATCGTGGCGCGGGCGGAGCGGGCGCACTCCTACAACGACTGGGCCGCCGCTGCGGCCCTGCTCGACGGGGTCGATGCAACGGCGCCGATGTCCGTGATGGAAAAGCACACCTACTTCCGGGTGGGCGCCCAGAGCAAGCAGCGAAACGGGAACGCCGCGGCTGCCGTCGGCTACTACGAGCGGTATCTCGCCTTCGGGCTCCAGGTCGCGAACGCGGAATGCGCCGGGTGCCACGCCGGCCCGTCAGCGATGCCGCCGAAGCAGGTGACCGATCTGGAGAACTCCACGCTCGGCACGGAGTATGCGGCCTCGGTGGCCAAATCCGGGCAGTTGAAGCAAACGCGGGAGCGCCTCACCCGGGAATTGAAGAAGAGCCCGAAAGACCCCCGCCTCCACCTCCTGCCGTTCCACCTGGACAAGGCCGGCGGCGATGCCAAAGCAGCGGCCAGGCATTCGGAGGTCCTCCGGACCTTACAACCGGCAGCCACCGGCGGCTGAGCCTTCGGCGCCTGGACCTGAAGGGCCGGCAGATCGGGAACGTGGCGGTACCGGAGTCGTGCGATAGAATTGCCGGGACATTTTTTCCCGGACAGTTTCCGCGGTCCCTCGGCGATGCACCGCCTCTCCGCCCGGCCGACTTACCGGCCCGGGCAGCCGGCCCTCGCGGCCTACCCGTCCCGCGACGCCGCGCAGCGCGGCATTCCCGTGCGGTGACAGCACGTTCAAATCGGGCGACGAGGTCGTCGCCTGCGTCAGCTCAGGAGAAGGTTAAGTATGAGTCAGGATAAGAAGCGGGTTTACCTCTTCCGCGAGGCGAACGCAACGATGCGTGACCTCCTCGGCGGGAAGGGGGCCAACCTCGCCGAGATGACCAACATCGGATTGCCGGTGCCGCCCGGTTTCACGATCACCACCGAGACGTGCAACGACTACTACGCCAGCGGTAAGCAGCTCCCCGAGGGCACGCTGGAGCAGGTCCATGCCGCCGTCCGCGACGTGGAACAGCAGATGGAGCGCACTTTCGGCGGCTCCACCAAGCCGCTCCTCCTCTCCGTGCGCAGCGGCGCCAAGTTCTCCATGCCCGGTATGATGGACACCGTCCTCAACCTGGGCCTGAACCCCACCACCATCGAGGCGCTCATCGCCGAGACCGGTAACGAGCGGTTCGTCTACGACTCCTATCGCCGCTTCATCA
>JAJFMS010000770.1 GCA_020696885.1 Armatimonadota bacterium
CGCGTCACGGGGCCGTCCGAACAGGAGGTCCGGCTGCATGAACGGCAGGGTGCCCATGACGGTGTCCGGGAGCGTCAGGGTCTCCCCGGCCGGGTTCTGCGGTCCCGCCTCGATCTTGCCGAAGCCGAAGTCGGTGACCACCGCGCGGTAGTCCGGCCATTGGCCCTCGACCACGATGTTCTCCGGCTTGATATCCCGGTGGAGGATGCCGCACTCATGGACGTGGTGCAGACCCTCCAACGCCTGGACCATGATGGTCACGGCCTCGCGGGGGGAGAGCCCGTCGGCCCGGCTCTCCCGCAGCCCGCGGAGGTTTGGGCCGGCAATGTACTCCAGCAGGTGGTACCAGGCGCCGTTCTTCTCTCCGCCGCCCACAAAGCGGGCCACGTGGGGATGGTTCAGCCCTTCGAGCACCCGTCGCTCCTCCTTGAACCGCTTCCATTGCAGGGGGTCCCGGGAGGGCTTCAGCACCTTCATTGCCACCTGCTGGCCGGTGTGGCGGTGCCGCATGTGACACACCCAACCGGCAGAGCCCTGTCCCAGCGCCTGGAGGTACTCATAGTTCTCGAGGTCGGGGAACGATGCCATCTCGGTCAGATCGTCCGACTGCGCTGCCGCCGAGTGGCCGCGGTGGACCGGTGGGGGGATCGGCGCCGTCGTGGCGGCGGGCAGCAGCTCCGCGTGGATCGTGGTGCGTCCGAACCGGATCGTCGCCTGTTCGGCCAGAATGCAGCTTTCGCTCACCTTCACCCCGTTGACAAAGGTATCGTGCCGGCCCTTGTGGTTCAGCACGCACCCTTCCGGTGATAGGTCAACGATGAGATGCTGCCGGGTGCACAGTCCATCCTTGGGCAGCGGCACGGCACAGTCCACGCCGCGGCCCACAGCAAACGTAGCGGGTGCCTGGAACTCGAAGACCTCGTGCCGGTGAGGTCCCTGGATCACCTTCATCGTCAGCCGCATCGCTGTTCTCCCCTCACACACGTAGCAGAACATGGGGTGGACAGCGTCAGGAGTTGCGGCGCTCGTCGGGAGCGCCGGCCGGGAGACGGTCTGCCGCGCCTGGCTCCGCTACTTCGGTACCGGAATCCGGCGCCGCAGGCGCAGGGACCGGTAGGACAGGCATCTCGGCGCTGCCGTGGACTCCGGAGGCGATCTCGGCGTGGCCAGAGGTGGCCGATCCGGCGTGCGTGCCCGGGACCTGGATCTCGGCGTTCACAGAGAAGCCTTGCTGCCGGAGGCGCACGGCGCGCGCATAGGCGTTCTGGCAGTGCCGGCACGTGGCCACGTGGTCCAACTGGTCTGGGGAAAGCGGTGGGTTGCCTCGGGCGGCTCGCACCAGGGTCCCCACGCCCAGGCATTCGCTGGTCTGCCGGGGATCCGCTAGCGGGGTATCCGCGGCCGGGGTCTCAAACCATTCGCGTAGAATCTGCTGAAACCGGGTCTTGTTTTCCATCGCAATCACTCCCGTTTAGGGTCTGCCGATCAAGTCGGCGGCCGGGTCTTCAACTCTAGTTACGTCGCAGCACGCGTGCTATGCGGGTCCTAGATATCATCCTCCGGCGAGTCTCCTTGATCCAGGCACCGGCGGACCTTCGCCACGGCAGATTCAAACGTGCTGCGGCAGGTGCGGATGGAGCGCCCGGTTTCCCGGCTGATCTCCGACCAGGAGTGATCAGTGGCCCATAGCCAGAGCACCGTTCGCTGGATCTCGGTGAGCCGCTCCAGGCAGGGAATGAGGGGCGTCAACCGGTCGAAGACGGAGATCAGGTTGACGAGGCCCTCGTATTCGTCTTCCTCGTCCGGCCGATCCAACTCGGTTTCCGGATCACCGACGAGCCGGGGTTCCGGGACGCGGACGATGCGCCGGATGGCGTCCAGGCAGACGTTGCGAGTGATGGTGGCGACCCAGGGCTTTACTCCCTTGATGCCGCGGGAGGGGTCATACTTCTCCCACGCCAGCAGCGCCCGCATTGTCGCTTCCTGGGTCAGGTCCGCGGCCTGGTCCCGATCCCGCACAATCCGCCAGCAGACCTGGTAGGTGTGCGGGTACAGGCGAAGTACCTCCTCCTCGTATTCGTCATACGTCATGGGTTTCGTCCTTTCCGTTTCTACCCACTTCGGCTACCCCGGAGGTGCCGGCTCCGGAAGCGATGTGGGTGCTTGACCGACTCCTGATTAACCGCCCGGCGGGGCTTTTCCTGTGTCGCCCGGCAAGTCCCATCCCCCCCACTTTTCGCGCAGCGCAGGGTCGTTGATCCCGGCGAGCACCTGCTTGAATCCCTGTCGATCCACGAGCTCTCGCACCCGGCGGAGCGAGGACCCTTCCGACTTGCGTACCCACGGCTCCACCGCCTCCGCCAGTCTGGCGGCGCGACCCAGGCGGCGCAGCAACCGGTGGCGTCCGTGTCGCTGGAGCAGCAGTTGGCTGAAGCCGGTTTTGAACCAGTCCGGCAGGTGCGGTGTCTCCCGCAGCCGGAACCAGTAGCGGGTTACCTCGTACACGGCCACGCCCTGAAAGATCGTCTCCGGCAGGCCCCAGAGCAAGACCACCCCGGCGGGAGGTCCGTTCGGGGAGCGGGCATACCACGTGGCCCCCAGCTCGCCTCGCCAGCCGGCGCCGCCGCGGATCCGGGAGAGGTGCGCCTCGTTGCAGAGCATGATCCGGGGCCCGGAGCGAGGTAGGCTCACCCCCTGCGCCCGCACCCAGCGGAGCACCGGCGCGAACAACCGCCGCGCCTGCGGCATCGTGAGCACCGAGGCCCGGAAGCATTCCTGGCACCGGATGGTGTCTCCCAGGAAGGCGCCCGCCTCCCGCTCGGCGGCGGAGACGGGGCAGCCGCAGAAACGGCAAGGCGGCTGGCCGAGTAGTTCGGCCAGGCGGGCCTCCGGCGCTCGGCCGGAGGGGCCGCTATTTCCGGTTGGCATCGAGCCGGCCATCGTTCCCTCCCCTGGCGGGTTGCCCGTCGAGTGACGAGCGGGTTCGCCGTCGGGTTATACGCTGGCTTCGATTCGCCCTGCGGGGATTGGATAGAAGGGTGTGCCGACGGTGTTAGTGGTGGTGGGGGTTGTGGTCCGTGATGACGCCAAAAGACTTGCTGCGCGGATCGCTCGAGGGTGTGCAGAGCTTCCAATCTCTGCCGGGAGGATGCGAGACTTTGGAAGCCGCGCACTCCGTGGACATCGAGCGGCAGCCCTGGTGGTGAGCGGGGCCGCCGTGCTCCCTCAGGCCAGGTGACGGTCGAAGGCGCTGTTGGCGGGGGATGGGTCGGGGGTGTCGCGGACGATCACCAGCGTCACATTGTCCCGCGCCTGGCGCTCACGCGCACAATCGATCAGGTGGTCGCAGAGCCGCTCGGGTTTGGCGCTCCGGTAGGCGAGCCACTGCTTCAGCTC
>JAJFMS010000771.1 GCA_020696885.1 Armatimonadota bacterium
CGGCTGGCCGGCAAAGACGCGATCTGGTCCTCCGCTCCGACCAGCGTCACCTCTGCCGCGAGCGGCGACTCCAGTGACCGAGCGGTAATCTCCGGCCCGATGCCCCGTGGATCCCCGAGGGTGATAGCGATGCGGGGCAGCGACCCCGCTGCCCCGCCGCTCCGCTCAGCGCCGGCGCGCCGGCTCAGATGCGCAGCTCCACGTAGGTGGACTTCCGCAGCTGGTCGATGTACCGCCGGATGGCGAGCTCCTGTCCCAGCTGCTGCCGGATCCGGTCCTTCACGTCCTCGTACCGGATGTCGCCCTGCGAGCGCCGGCTGGTCACCTTCAGCACGACGTACTGGTCGCGGTCCCCGGGGCCCTTGATGGCGAACACGGGCACCACGGTCCCCGAGTCCGCCGTGGCGATGGGCCCGGCGTAGGCCTCGGGCAGCTTGTCCGCCGGGACGTTCTCCGCCTCGCGCTCACCGCCCGAGGGGTCGTGGTAGATGCGCTGCAGCGAGTCCATCGACGCGCCCTGCGACACGAGCTGGTGCAGCCGGCTGGCGAGCGCGCGCGCCTTCTCCACGTTGGCCGAGTCGATCTCGGGGATCAGCAGGATGTGGCGCGCCTGGACCTCGGCGGGCTGGGTCCGCTCCACTTGAATGATGTGGAAGCCGAAGGGGGACTCGACCGGGTCGGACACCATTCCCGGCCTCATCGAGAACGCCACCTTCTCGAACTCCGGCACCATCACGCCGCGGCGGAACCAGTTGAGCGACCCGCCCTGCTCGCGCGAGCCGGGGTCCTGGGAGAAGCGCCGCGCCGCGGTGGCGAAGTCGGCTCCCCGCCGGAGCTCGAGCACGATCGAGTCGGCCAGCGCCTTGGTCCGCGCCTTGGCCTCCGGGCTCGGCTTGGGTCCGACCACGATCTGCTGGAACGAGAGCGTCGCGGGACGGGAGCCGAGACTCCCCTTGTTGGCGTCGAAGTACTGCCGCATCTCCTGCTCGGTCGGCGCGACCGGCTTGAGCTTGCCGGCGCCCTTGAGCCCGTCGATGAGCCGGTTCTGGAGCGCGGCACGGCGCTGCTGGTCGGTGAGCCAGCGGCGGTACTCCTCCGGCGTCTGGAAACCCGCCTTCTTCAGCTCGTTGCCGTAATCCACTTCGGACGTGAAGTTGTCCCGCACTTGCCGGATCTGCTGCTCCACGCCGTCGGCGATCTCCTGGTCGGTGACCTGGATGGTGGTATCACGCATCGCCTGCTGCACCAGGAGTTCCTCGTCCACGATGGACGACACCACCTGGCGACGCAGAACGTCGAGCTGCTTGGGGTCCTCCGGCAGCTTCACACCCTGGGCCTGGCGGCTGAACAGCTCTTCGTCCACCTGCGACGCGAGCACCGGCCGGTTGCCCACCACGGCCAGCACACGGTCCACCACCACCACGGAGTCCGGCGGCACCACCGCAGCGGCCGGCGGCGGTGGGGCGCTGTCCACGGCGGCGGCCGGCGGCGGTGGGACGCTGTCCACTGCAGCGGCCGTATCCGCGCCCGCAACCGTATCCACCGCGGCGCTCGTGTCCGCCGCAACCGATGCCGGAGCCGCTGCGGCGGTATCGCCCGCAGTATCGCGCGCGGTATCGCGCACCACCCTCGTGCTGTCCTGGGCCGTAGCGGCGGCAGGCATCGCGCAGAGCAACGCCGTCGCCGCGAG
This sequence comes from Armatimonadota bacterium, assembly GCA_020696885.1. The sequence goes on from JAJFMS010000771.1 coordinate 1,691, forward strand.
TCCGGCAGCCCAGGACGACGAGCCGATCCAACTCCTCATCCGTGCTCCTCCGTAGGCCGCGGCCGAGCCCTACTTCTTGCCCGCGGCACTGTCTACGCCTCCGGGCGCAACCGCTCCGCCAGTCGGCGGTGGCGGTGCGCTCCCTGCCTGGCCGGGCCCCTGAGGCGCGGCACCCGGGGCGGGGAGCGGCGGCCCACCGGGAGCGCGCTGCACGGGGCTGCCCCCGCCGGCGGAGTCCGCCTTCGCCTTCATCTCCTTCGCGATCTCCACCGCCCGCTCCACCCCCGCCTGATCGATCCGGAACGGCAGCCGCTCCCGCAGCAGCGAGGCCAGCGCCGACGGCAGCGGACGGAGGGTCGCCTTCCCGGCGATCAGGTTGTCGAAATACTGCTCCATCTTGAGGCCGGCCACCTTCTGGCGCTCCGCCGCCGAGACGCTGCTGTCCGTGACATCCCCGCCGGCCAACCCCATCTCGTTCTTGAGCGTGTCGAGCTGCGAGAGATATTTGCGCTCCATGGTCTTCCACTCGAGCTCGGTGGGACGGATGCCCGCGGCATCGGCCTGGCGCAGGAGGAGCGTGTTCTGGGTCAGGACTCGCGCGAAGCGCCGCAGCGTGCTGTCGTCCGCCGCCTTGAGTTGCTGCAGGTACTGCGGCGGCAGCGCCCGCACCCAGCGCAGGAACTCCTGCACGGTGAGCTCACCTCCCTTGTAGGTGGTGATCGCTCGCTCCGAGCGGCGGGACTCCTCGGTGGCGCCGAGCGCGGCCCGGATGCTCGCGGCGGCATCGCCCTTGATCTCGATGTTGCTGGCCTGTGCGAGGCTGTCCATGTAGGTGGAGTCCAGCGCGGCGCCGGCCCGCTCCAGCAGGTAATCGTCCAGCCGCCCGCGCACCTCGCCCAGGCTGGGACGCCGGATGAGGTGAAACCCGAACGGGGTCTCCACCACACCGCTGGTCTGGCCCGGCTGCAGCGCCCAGGCGGCGCTGTCGAACGAGGCCACGAACCGGCCCTTGGGACCCGGCGGCAGGTAGCCGCTGTCCGCCTTGCTCCCCGGGTCCTCGGACAGTTCCGAGGCGAGCCGGCTGAAGTCGGCGCCCTTCCGCACCCGCGCCAGCGTCGCCTCCGCCTTCTTCCGGGTCGCATCCTTCACCGGCGGCGGCGCATTGCGCGCTCCGAAGAGGATGTGCTGCAGCACTCGCACGTCGCTGTTGTAGAGGCTGTCCGCAGCGGTGTCCGATGCCGCCGCCCGGCGGCTCATGAGCGTGTCGTGGAAGTGAGTCCCCTTGAGCTCCGCCAGCTCCGGCCAGACCGCTTCGGCCACGCTGGCCGAGTCCACCGGCAGGCGGTTCAGCGCCACCGCCTGCGAGAACAGCGCGTAGTCCACCCACGTGTCGGTGATGAAGTCCGCGGTCTCCCGGGTCACGCGCTGACGCTGGCCCTTGGTCACCCCGGCCACCATGTCGGCCAGACGCTGCGCCGGCAACTGGACGGCACCCGCCTCGGCGGCCACGTCGGCGTGGGCCGAGAAGAGGTCCCGGAAGCTGGAGCAGCCGGTCAGCGCGACTCCAGCGAGGAACAGAGAGAAAACGGAACGACGCATGGGTACTCCGGTTGGGGACCGGCGCGCCTGAGACTCAGGCCGCCTTTTGCAACGCCCGCACCAGCGCGGGAACGATCGGCTCGCCGCCGAGGCGAAGGAGACG
>JAJFMS010000772.1 GCA_020696885.1 Armatimonadota bacterium
GAAGTACGGCCCGCTTCCGCGGCGGAGCAGCTCCCGGGCGTTGTGGAACAGGAAGAAACCAAAGTCCACCAGACTGGCGGAAATCGGCCGGCCGTCGAGAAGGATGTGCTTCTCCTGCAGGTGCCAGCCGCGCGGCCGCACCACGAGGGTGGCAAGCTCCTCGCCGAGGGTGTAGCGCTTTCCTTCCGGGCTCACGTATTCCAGCGCGCGCCGGACCGCGTCCATGCAGTTGGCCTGGCCACTGATGACGTTGGTCCAGGGCGGGGAGAGCGCGTCCTCGAAGTCCGCCATGAACACCCGCGCGCCGGAGTTGAGCGCGTTGATCATCATCTTGCGCTCGACCGGCCCGGTGATCTCCACCCGGCGGTCGGTCAGGTCGGGTGCCGAGGGCGCCACCGTCCAGTCGGAGGCGCGGATCCATGCCGTGTCCGACAGAAAGTCCGGCAGCTCACCCGTGCGCAGTCGCCGCTGCACCTCGCGCCGGCGCGCGAGGAGCTGGTCCCGCAGAGGGGCGAACCGCCGAATGAGCGGCTCGAGAAAGCCGAGCGCGTCCGGCGTCAGGACGCGCTCCTGCCCGGGCACATTCGGGCCACGAATGTCGAATGCCGTCATGCTCCTGACCGATCGGGTGTCAGAGTGAAGCGACGTGCAGGACGATGAAGATGAAATGGCAGGCGCTGCCGGCGAGCACCAGGAGATGCCAGAGCCCGTGGTGTCCGAACCTGCCGGGCAGTGGATCCGGTCGTTCCCCCGCATAGATGATCGCGCCCACCGTGTAGGCGGCGCCACCGGCGACCAGCCAGGCCAGCCCGCTCCCGACCTCCCGTGCCAGCGGCACCACCGCTACCAGCGCCAGGTACCCCATGCCGAGATAGGTGCCGGTCGAGATCCAGACCGGCGCATCCAGCCACTTGATCTTGAACGGAATGCCTGCGGCAGCGATGGTCCAGCTCGCGGCGAGGAGGGCCGGCCCCCCCGACTCGCGCAGGGTGATGGCGGCGACGGGGGTGTAGGTCCCCGCGATCAGGAAATAGATAGCGATGTGGTCCAGCGTCCGGAGCCGGCGCAGGCCGGTGGCGCCCAGGGGCAGGCCGTGATAGCACGTGCTCGCGCCGTAGAGGAGAAGCAGCGTCGCGCCGTAGATGGCAAAGGCGAGGAGCTGGACACCTCCGGTCGCCACCTGCAACAGGTGCCAGGTGCCCAGGCCGGCGAGCAGAAACCCGGCGAAGTGGGAGCCGGCGTTGAAGGGTTCACGGACCCGCATGGGTCCAATCTACCCCCTTCCGCACCGAGGTCGGCGTGATGCCCGTTTCAGCCGCTCCCGGGCGGGTCACCCTTGTACGGGACGCCGGTTGGAAATACGGTACAAGGACGGGCGCGGGTCCGGAGCCGGCGGCCGCGATCGTGACCTGGTGCAGGCGCAAGGGGGACCCGGTGAAGGGATCGTTCAGAACGTGCGCATAGCGCTCTTCTCCGAGGTCTACTGGCCTATGGTGAGCGGGGTGGGTGTGACCCTCCTGCGCCTCACCGAGGCACTCCAGGCGCGGGGGCACCAGATCCGGGTGTACTCCGCGAGCTACAGTCTCCGCGCGGGTCAGCCCGACCGTCCCGAGGTGCACCGCTCCCCCAGCGTGCCTTTCTTTCTCTATCCCGACGTCCAGTGGGCCTTCCCCAGGATGCGCGACGTGGTGGACGACCTGACCCGGTTCCGGCCGGACGTGGTCCACGTAGTCACGGAGTTCTCCCTCGGGATCGCGGGAGTGAAGGCCGCACGGCAGCTGGGATTACCGCTGATCGCCTCGGCCCATACCGACTACGAGCGCTACGCCCAGCGCTATGGCGTCCCCTGGGCGATCCGCGCCGGCTGGCACTATCTCCGTTGGTTCTACGGCCAGGCCCACAAGGTCCTCTGCCCCTCGCGGATCTACGAGCAGCACCTGAACTGCCGCGGCGTCCTGCACACCGGATTGTGGAGCCGCGGCGTGGACCCCGAGTGGTTCCATCCCCGTTTCAGGAGCCAGGAGTACCGAGCACGTTTCGGGGTCGGACCCGGCGATCTCCTGGTCACCTATATCGGCCGTATCGCGCGGGAGAAGAACCTCGAGCTGCTGCTCCGCGCCTGGGAGCGGCTGGCGCCGGTGCGCGGCTCGGCCAAACTCGTTCTGGTGGGCCGGGGCCCGCTGGAGGACGAGATTCGGCGGAGCGAGATCGCCGGCGTGCACGTCCCGGGACTGCTCCAGGGGCGAGACCTCTCGGCCGCCTATGCTTCGGCGGACGTGTTCACCTTCCCGTCGCCCACGGAAACGTTCGGCAACTCGCTGCTCGAAGCGATGGGCTCGGGGCTGCCGTCCCTGGTGGCGGCCTCGGGTGGGGTCCTGGAGTTCTCCCAGCACGGTGACAACGCCTGGCTGGTCGTCCCGGACAGCATCAAGGCGATCGAGGAGGGACTGGGTCGGCTGCTGACCGATGCGGCGCTCCGGCGGCGACTCGCGGCTGGCGCGCTGCGAACGGCCAGGGAGCGCGATTGGAACCAGGTATACGAGCGGCTGCTGGCGGACTACACGGAGGCGGTGGAAGGGAAGCGGCTGACTCGGGCCGCATGATGGAGTGACAGCATCACAACTGATGGAGTGCGAGGTACGCCACCGCCGCGATCGCCGCACTCATCGGGATCGTCAGGATCCACGCCCAGACGATTCGCCCCGCGACTCCCCACCGTACCGCCGACACCCGCTGCGCCGCCCCCACGCCCACGATCGCGCCGGTGATCGTGTGCGTCGTGCTGACCGGCACGCCCAGGCCGGTCGCGAGCAGCACCGTGATGCCTCCCGCGGTCTCCGCGCAGAACCCGCCGAACGGCCGCAGCTTGGTGATCCGCGTGCCCATTGTCTTCACGATCCGCCACCCGCCGAACGCGGTGCCGAGGGCGATCGCGATGTGGGCGGCCAGCACGATCCAGAGGGGGACGTGGTCCGCCTGGGGCAGGTAGAAGTGACTCAGCCAGCCGGTCGCGCCCTGGAAGTGGGCCTGGGTGGCGACCAGCAGGCTCACGATGATGCCCATCGTCTTCTGCGCGTCGTTGGCGCCGTGAGAGAGGGAGTAGAGGCCGGCGGAGATCAGCTGGAGGCGGCGGAACACCCGGTCCACCGGACCCGGCGACGCGTTTCGCAGCGGCCAGGACAATCCGACCGTCAGCACGAGCGCGATCGTCATGCCCAGGATCGGGGACACGACGATGAAGAGCAGCGGCAGAGTCCACCCGCCGGGAATGAGCGCCCCGAATCCGGCCTTGGCGATCGCCGCGCCGGCATAGCCGCCGAGCAGCGCGTGGGAGGAGGAGCTGGGAAGCCCGCCCCACCAAGTGATCAGGTCCCACACGATCGCGCC
>JAJFMS010000773.1 GCA_020696885.1 Armatimonadota bacterium
GGTGCGCGCCGTGCTGCTTGACGGCTGCGCGGGCCTGCTCCGGATGGAGCGCTCCGCAACCCTCGTTGATGTTGAGGCCGTCGGGACGGTTCGAGAACGGGATCACCTCGGCGCCCAACTCGGTCGCGATGCGGGGACCCAACTCGGAAGCGGCTCCGTTCCCGCAGTCCATCACGATCCGCAGTCCATCCAGCCGCACCGGCGCCGTGCCCGCCAGGTAGGCGGCGTACTCGTCGATCAGCCCGGCGCTAGGCAGCAGCCGGCCCACGCCGCCGCCGGTGGGGGCGGGAAACCGCTCGAAGTCGTCGATCGCGTCCTCGATGGCGGTCTCCGTCTCGTCCGCGATCTTCCGGCCATCCGGCCCGAAGAACTTGATCCCGTTATCCGGCGCCGGGTTGTGAGACGCGGAGATCATCGCCCCGGCCGCCGCGCCGGTCTTTCGGGTGAGGTAAGCTACTCCCGGCGTGGGCAGGACGCCCAGGTCAATCGCGTGGACGCCTGTCGATAGGAGGCCCGCCGAGAGGGCGCTCCAGAGCAGGTCGCCCGAGATCCGCGTATCGCGGCCCACGAGAATGCGCTGCCCCGGCTTGCCGCCGGTGATGATGCCGCCGGCCACCCGTCCCAGGCGGAACGCGAAATACGCGGAGAGGTCCGCGTTAGCGACCCCCCGCACCCCATCCGTACCAAACTTCGGATCCTCTCGCATCGCGTTGCCCAAGCCTCCCACGGGAACTTCGATCCATAACTCTCGGAAATCGCCTCACGCCCCGGGCGAGATCCTTCACGTTGTTCAGGATGACACGGCACAGTGCGGGCGCTTACGTGCGAAGCGCTTTCCAAACCCCGAACACCGCGCATAGCGCCACCACAAACTGTTCCTACCTGACGGGTCGTGCAGTCGCGGCGGCCTGGGTGCGGATGATCACCTTGACCGAATCCGGCCGCATCGTGATCCCGGCCCCGGGCAACACGAGGGTAATCGTCTTGGTGAACTGCGCCTTGCCGGCCGGAACCTCGAACGGGGTGGTCTCCACCACGTAGACCGAGCTCAGGCGGCGCTCCGGGCCGATCAGCCGTACCAGCGGCGGGATCACTTCCGCGGTGACGCGTACCCCCGGGGGAACTCGGAATACCGGCTGGATCGGCACGTCCTTCTGCAATACCACGCGCTCCAGGGTGGCAGTCACCTTCACCTGCGCCGGCGTGGGCTTCACCAGGTCCGTGATGTCGTTCCCTTCGGCATCTTCTGCTCGCACGGAGGAGAGCTCGCTGACCCACTCGCTCGGTTTCAGCGGGAGCGTCGCGCGCAGCCGGTGGACCAGCGCGACGTCTTGCTGTGCGCCGCTGATCGCGACCTGTGCGGGCGTGGTCTGGGGCGGAGCCTTCAGCTCCCAGCCCTCCGGCTTGTCCAGCGGCTCCACTTCCACCGGCAACTGCCGCCGCGCATCGGAGATGAGCTTTACCGGGATCGTCTGCGGCCGCCAGACCGCCTCCACGCCCAGGTTCCGCAGCCGCTCGGGGATCTCGACCGCCACCGGCACCTTCACGCTCTTTCCGGGCTGAACCCCGCCCGGGTCGATGGTGAGGGTGATCTCTTCCGAGGTGAGCGAGCCGAGCAACTCGGCGGGGCCCTCGAGGTCCACCTTGATCGTGGTGCCGGCGGAGGGCTCAACCACGCGCTGGCCCACGGGCGCCGGGATAATCACCGGCAGGTACATCGTGCGGAGCACGCGGTTCTGCTGACCGCGGACGTAGAACGATAGAACGACGGCCACCGCGAGCGCCAGCAACTTTACCGGCCAGTTGTGCTTGAGGACCCGCATGCCGCTACTTCTTCTTGTTCAGGGTAGGGAGCGCGATGGAGAACGGGCCGCGCCCCTCTCGTCCACCCGTAGGCTGTAGGGCCGCCAGTAGGCGCTGCCGGAGCACGTCTTCCTTGAGGCCGCGGATCAGCCGACCTTCCGTACCGATAGAGATGGAGCCGGTCTCTTCGGAGACGACCACCACGATGGCATCGCTCCGCTCACTGACGCCGATCGCCGCCCGGTGCCGCGTGTGGATGTCCGAGCCGATACCCGGGCGGTCGGTGAGCGGCAGCAGGCAGCCGGCGGCCACAATCCGATCTCCTCGCACGATCACGGCGCCGTCGTGCAGCGCCGTGCCCGGGTGGAACAGGGTGTTTAGTAGCTCCGCGCTCACCTCCGCGTCCAGAGGCACGCCGGTGCCGATGAGATCGTCCAGCCCCTCTTCCCGCTCGATCACGATGAGGGCGCCCACGTGCTTGCTGGACATCGTCACGGCTACCCGCACGATCTCCCCGATCAGGCGCTGCACGTCTGCCTTGGGCAGCATCAGCAGCCGGTTGCGCCAGAACTGCACCCGGCCCACCTCTTCCAGCGCGTAGCGCAGCTCCGGGTAGAACAGGATGACGAGCGCTACGGGAGCGAGCGGCACGATCTGCCGCAGGAGCCAATTGAGCGTGCGAAACTGCAGGACATCCGAGAGCAGGTAGATGCCCCCGAAGACGGCCAGGCCCGAAAAGATCTTCCAGGCACGCGTGCCGCGCGCCAGCATGATCAGGCTGTAGATGATCGCGGCAACGAACAGGACGTCCAATACCAGCGCGATCCAGCTCCAGACATCGACCTTTCCCAGCACGTGGTTCCTCGCCGCTCCTGGGCCGCTCCTGGCCGTTCCTGAATGACCCCCCATTGTACCCCATCGAGGCGGGCTCCGGCGGAGGCAGAAGTCGCGATAGAAACCGCGGTCACCGGGGTATACCCTATCACCGGTTTCACCAGAAGCCTTAAAAGTTAAATTGATCACTCAAAGACGAGTGCATTTGGGAGGATGGGGACTTGGCCGCGCAGACCTTGGGGCGATCCGTGCAGGAGATGGAACAGGACCTGGCACCGCGCCAGAAGAAGTGGTTCGCGCGGGCGCTGCAGGCCCTGAACGCCGAGGGGGTGCAGTACCTGGTGGCCGGCGGGTTCGGCCTCTGGTACCACACCGGCCTGTGGCGGGGCACCAAGGATATGGACGTGGTGATCCTGCCGGACCACCGCGAGCTGGCCATCGAGACGATCTGCAACGCCGGCTTCGGCGACATGTTCCACGACGAGCCCTACGACCGGGAATGGATCTTCCGCTCCGTGCGGGAAGGGGTCATCGTGGACCTGATCTGGCGCCTCGCGAATAAGGAAGACGACATCGATCCGAGCTGGTTCGCCCGCTCCCTCCCGGCGGAGCTCCTGGGTACGTCGGTGCGGGTGGTGAGCGCGTCGGACATGTGCTGGATGAAGCTGTTCGTGTTCCAGTTGAAGCGGTGCGACTGGCCGGATATCATCAACATCATCCGGGGCACGCAGGGAAGCCTGGATTGGGACC
>JAJFMS010000774.1 GCA_020696885.1 Armatimonadota bacterium
TCCCGCGTATAGTCGATCTCCAATCGCCCGCCGAAGTGCGCGGCGGCCTCTTCCAGGCACTCCCGCATGTGGCGGACCTGCTCGTCCAATACCGCCACGTTCCGGCTGCGCGCCTCGAACAGCAGGTACGCCTCTTCAGGCACCACGTTGTTCGCGGTGCCGCCCTTCATGATCCCCAGGTTGGCGGTGGTCTTGGGATCGATCCGCCCCAGGCGCATCCGGTCGATCGCCCGCGCCGCGATCCGCAGCGCGCTGATCCCCTTCTCCGGCGCAAATCCGGCGTGAGCCGCCTGTCCCCGCACCCGGACTTCCAGCATGTCGTGGGTCGGGGCGCCGGTGATGAGGGTACCGGTGGCGCCGCTGGCATCGAAGACAAATCCGAGGCTCCCGGCAACCACGGCGGGGTCCAGGGCGTAGGCGCCGACCAGCCCTACCTCCTCTCCCACCGAGAGGATCACCTGGAGGTCGCCGTGGAGCAGCCGCTCCTCCTCGATCACGTGCATCGCTTCGAGGAGGGCCGCCACTGCCGCTTTGTCGTCCGCGCCCAGGATGGTGTTACCGCTGGTCCGGAACACCCCGTCCACCTCGCGGACCACGAGGCCTTCCGTCGGCTCCACGGTGTCCGTGTGCGCGGAGTAGAAGATCCGCCGCGCTTCCGCCGCGTCGCCGCCCTTCTGCGCGATCAGGTTGCCGGCTGCGTCGTGCTGGCAGACAAAGCCGGCGTCCCGGAGCGCTTCGGCGCAGTAGCGGCTCACGTCCCGCTCCGCCCCATGCGGGCTGTTGAACGAGACGAGGTCCAGGAAGGTCCGGCGCAGGCGTTCTCGGTCGACCATAGCGCCTCAGAAGGTGTGGGTGACTTTCTTCAGGCCGCGCGGACGATCGGGGTCGCGCCCCTTGACCCGCGCCAGGTGGAAGGCGAAGAGCTGCAGCACCACGATTGCCACCAGCGGCGAGAGGAACTCCGGCACCGCCGGCATCGGCAGGGCGGTGGTGGCGCGCTCCAGCAGCTCCTCCCGATCCGAGATGATGATCATCTCGCCGTCGCGGCTCTCCAACTCCTTCACGGTGTCCAGCATTGCATTGCAGCCGCGGCCGCTGGGCGCGAAGAGGAGGCAGGGATACCCCTCCCCGACCACCGCGATTGGGCCGTGCTGGAAGTCCGCCGCGCTCCACGGATGAGCGCGCAGGTAGCTCGTCTCGGACAGCTTCAGGGCCGCTTCCAGCGCGGTGCACTGGTTGACGCCCCGCGCCAGCACCACGCACTCGTCCATGTACCGGTAGCGCTCGGCGCGCTCCGCGATCCGGTCCTCGGACTGCAGCACCTGCTCCACCCACTCGGGCACGCGGCGCAGGTCGTCGATCAGCTCCGGCTTCCCGGCCAGGTGCGCCACCAGCGCGTACACCAGCGCGAGGGAGGTGGTGTACGTCTTCGTCGCCGGCAGGCTCTGCTCGGTGCCCGCCCGGCAGCAGAGCGGAAACTCGGCCGTCTGGGCCATTGGAGACTCGGGATCGTTCGTCACGCAGCCGGTGAGCACCCCCGCCTCGCGAGCGCGGCGCAGCACCTCGATGGCGTCGGCAGCCTTCCCGCTCTGGCTGATCCCCAGCACCAGCGCGTGGGAGAGGCGCACGTTCGCCTCGTACAGCGTGAACACGCTGGGAGCCGCCAGCGCCGCCGGCAGCCCGGCGAGGATCTCCGTGAGGTACTTCGCGTAGACAGCAGCATGATCGCTGGTGCCGCGCGCAGCCAGGAACAGCAGCGAGATGTCGCGGGAACGGGCGGCGGCAGCCAGCTCCGCTACGCGGTCCAGCTCCACGGAAAGCAGGCGCTGGAGCGCTTCCGGCTGTTCCCGAATCTCGCGGCGCATGAAGGAGTCAGTGGTCTCTTGCACGGTAAACAGGTCTCGCGGCGGGAAGCCCGCCCAGGGGAGTTCAGTCGGGGTAATTCTGCCCCAGAATCCGGGGATGGGGTCACGCGCAGCGGAGAGCAGAGGGAATGCCGCTGCCACCTGCGAATCAGGAGGCAGTGGGCAGCGATTGATCGCCGGCTCACGCGAGCGCATGACCCGCGCCCGGTTGGCCACCCGGGGCAACCCGCAGCAAAGAAACGTTTGACCGTACGGCCGATGACTGCATTGTAATGATGTCCCTGGACCCACAGCTCGGTGTCGGGCGCCAGGCCGCCGGGAGGCTGCTGACCATGAAAGCGTTGACGATCGGAGGGTTGACCGCCGCCACGGCCGCCGCGTTCGCGGTTGCCGCGTGGGGAGCGCCCGCCAAGCCGGCGAAGAAACCCGGTGCACCGGCAACAGCACCGGCAACAGCCGCCGCACCGGAGCCGATGGTCGACCCGGGTAAGATCTGGCAGGCTAACCTGGAGCGGATCGCGGGACGGTACACCTTCGCGCAAGTCGCCAGCCCGGGCGGTCTCTGGCAGACATTCGAGCCGGCCGGCGGCGGTAAGGCCGAAATGCAGCAGATCTCCCTCTCCCAGGCTCCGGCGGCCCTACGAGAGAAGCTGCTCGCCGCGGAAGTGGTGATCTCGGACCTGAAGACGCCCCGCAAGGTGGAAGCCGCCGAGCGGCTCAGCCCTTCCAAGCGCGGCATGCTGCGGTACTACGAGGAGCGTGGAGCCGGTAACGTAACCGTACGGAACCTGCCCGGCATCAGTGGGGACGACGCCCAGACCGATTACTCCGGGCCGGTGCTGCTGACCATCGAGCACCAGAACCATTCCAACCCCTCGGTCTCTGGCATCCTGAGCCAGCGGCAGCAGCAGGAGTCGACGTGGGGCGCCGCGACGATCGACTTCGCCAGTCTCACTGCGAGCAGCGTGCCCAAGGACGAGAACGAGGAAGGGGTTTCGGTGATCACCAACGCGCGGATCCTGCGCAGCGGCGTCGAGATCTTCGCGTTTGTGGAGTGGCAGGAGAAGGATGCCACCGGAAGCCGGAGGATCATCGGAAGCGTCCGCCTCGTGCGCCAACCCGATGCGGCGGGCAAACCAGCTGCGGCCCGCGGCACCCAGTAGGGCTTCAGCGAAGACCGCACCGAGACCGGCGCCAGGCATGCCACCGGCTGGAAAGCCAGGTTTGCGCCCGGAACCGGACGACCGGCAGAATCCGCAACACCTGAACACCTGAACACCTGAACACCTGAACACCTGAACACCTGAACACCCGCAAATCCGGTAACCGCAACCCCCTCCCGGTGTCACGTCTCGGTAGGAATGCTGGGGTTGGAAGGGACATCGGAATGACTCGCGGGCCAGGACGCCATCAACACGCCACGGGGATCAGTCGCCGGGAGGTAGTTCAGGCGGGGTTCACCGGGCTGCTCGGGCTCACGCTGGCCGATCTGATCGCCGGACGGAGCGCCGCTG
>JAJFMS010000775.1 GCA_020696885.1 Armatimonadota bacterium
TGCTTCTCGCGCCAGCCGCTGCGGTTATCCAGCTCGATCTCGTTCAGCGGCCGCTGCGTGGGCTTCATCACCGGCGCGGTCAGGTAGGTCCACCCTTGCGCCGTCTTGATCTTGTTCCGGTTCTGGAAGCCGTTCTTCTCGTACTGGACGTCGTCCAGCACGATGAAGACGTCACTCCGAGCGATCTTCTCGAAGTAACGGAGCCAGGGCAGGTAATGAGGCTGATGGATGCCGACGAGCATAGCCGGAGGTAGATCCTAGAGAAGCAGCCGGTGGCACTCGAACGCTTCGGCGGCGGTGACGGAGACCTCGCTGCCGCGCAGTCGTGCCAGGCGCTCCACGTTCTCCACACTGGCGTGATGCGGCTCGAGGCGGATCTGGGACGCATGGCACCGGTAGGCATCCAGCTTTTTGTCGAGGTAGTCGGAGATGTCAACGTAGAAGTTCGGATGGAACTTGGTGTGGTTCCAGCTCAACTGGGGCTGATCGTAGCTGAGCACCAGGCGCACGAACGGCTTGTCCGAAGGCAGATGCGGCCGGCAGGCGGCGTAGACGGCCTTATACACGGCCTCGTGATCCTGGTTGTAGGAGACGGCCGGGAAGCAGAGGATATCCGGCTTCAGGCGGTCGATCGCCAGCGGGCTGTCGCGCTCGATCTTCGACACCAGGTCACGGCGGGGCACCACGTCCACCCGCAGGTGGGTCTGCTCGTCCGTGTAGAGGACGTCCGTACCGTCCACCCCCAGCACTTCCATCGCCTGCTGGAACTCGGAGGCGCGCTGACGGCCTTCCACGAAGCCGAATTGCGGGCTGTAGTGCTCCTGGTTCGCCACGGACACGACCCTCACGTAGACTTCGGCGCCCAGTGCCTTTGCTCTGGCCATCGTTCCGCCGCAGCCGAACGTTTCGTCGTCGGCATGAGGCGCGATCACGAGCACCCGTGCGCCCTGGAAGAGGGAGTCCGCTAGGTTAGAGGTAGACATTCCATCTGTTCCCGCTGATCGGAGGGCTCTGCGGCCTTTGCCGCTCCGAGCACGCCGATTAGCGCCGCAAATATCCAGAAATAACAGGCGACCTGGGGCATTTCCCAGACCTCGCCGCCGAGAGCACCGGCCGCCACGGCCGCCAGCGCCGCCAGCATTCCCCCATGTAGACGCGCTGCGGCGTCGCGGGGTGCGCCCCGCTTCAGAGCCGGACAGACCGCCGCCAGGAGCACCCAGCCGAACGCGGCCAGTCCCAGCAGCCCGGTCTCATAGCCGATCTTGGCGTAATTCACGTCCGCCAGCCCGCGGGTTCCCGGGCCCTGCCCCAACAGCGGCTTGCGCCACAGCATCGCTTCCGTGCGCTGGAGCGACTCGATCCGCCCGCCCTGCGTAGCCGCGATCGCCTGGAAGCGATACTCGTCCACGTGGAGGGTGAACAGCGGCGCCGCCACCAGCACCGGAAGCAGGAGCAGAGGCGCCTTCCTACTGACCCGGACGGTCAACACCACCACGGCCACGATCAGCGCTAACGCCGTCCCCCGGGAGTAGGTCCAGGTGAGGGCCAGCAGCATCAGCACCAGCCCCACCAGTCCCAGCATCCGGGGCCAGCGGCGCTGCTCGTTCAGCACCAACACGAAACTGATCGGCGTCAGCATCGCCAGCCAGACGCCGCAGTAGTTATCGTTCATGAAGGTGGACGCCAGCCGCCACCCTCCCTCGTACGCGCCGCAGCGGTACGGATACAGCGCAAACTGCTCCCAGGGCGTCCCGGGAGCCGGGGGCAGGTAGAACGGGCCGCCCAGGTACCGGAACGTCAGGTACGATGCAATCCCGTAAAGCGCGATCCCTGCGCCCAGCGCCGCGCAGAGCTTCAGCACCCCCTCCACGTCCCGCGGCCGGAACGCAGCCGCGGCCGAGAGCCCGATCACCATCCACGGCAAAATCGCCCGCAGGCCCCCCACGGCGTGCATCCAGTTTACCTGGTTCACCACCGCGGAGAGCACCGAGATCCCGGCGAACGCCGCTACCGGCAGCCGGTAGGGCCGCAGTGCGGACCGCGGCCCGAACCAGAGCGCCGCGATGCCGATGCAAGCGGCCAGCGCCGCGGCGGCGTCGATCCACGGCGAAAGTGAATGCCAGACCCCGGAAAGCAGATCGTGCGTGGGGAGCACGAGGAGCACCAGGAGTACGCGCAGCACGGCCCCACCCAGTTCCGACCGGGCGAGGGCTGCAGTGCCCCGGTCCGCCCGGGGCACCGTAGAGAGCACCTGCGTGCTACCGGGCACCCGCAGGCGACGGCACGCCGCCGATCCGCTTGAGCTCGTAGTTCTGCTGGCACCACTCGATCGTGCGGGCCAGGCCGTCGCGGAGCTGGATCTTCGCGTCGAAACCCAGGACCGACTGCGACTTGGTGAGGTCGGGCCGTCGCCGCGGCGTATCCTCGTAGCTGTGGCCGTAGTAGTCGCGGTACGGCATGCAGACGATCTCACTCTCCGAGTTGCACAGCTCACGGATCAGCTCCGCGAGCTCCAGGATGGTGATCTCTTCCTGGCTCCCGACGTTGAACGCCTCGCCCAGCGCTTCGGTGCGCTCTCCGGCCAGCAGCGTTCCCTGAACCGTGTCTTCCACGAAGGTAAAGCAGCGGGTCTGGGTGCCGTCGCCGTGAACCGTCAGCGGGGCGCCGGTGAGCGCCTGCCGGATGAAGTTGGCGATGACGCTGCCGTAGCCGGCCTCGTTTACGCGCGGGCCGTAGGAGTTGAAGTACCGCACGATCGAGACCGGAAGCCCGCCGTTGTAGTAGGCGAATGCGAAATGCTCATCGATCGCCTTGGACGCGCTATAGGCCCACCGGTTGATGGTGGTGGGTCCCAGAACGCGGTCGTCGTCTTCCTTCAGCGCGCCGCCGCGGGACTTGCCGTAGACCTCGCTGGTGGAGGCGATCACAGTGCGCTTCCAGTAGCGATAGGCCATCGCCAGCACGTTCTCGGTGCCGCGAACGTTGGTGGTGATGGTGCCGATCGGATCGTCGACGATGTACTTCACCCCCACCGCAGCGGCCAGGTGGAAGATGAGGTCCGCGTCCTCGACCAGTCGCTCCAGAGTGTTCGTCGAGAGGATCGTGTCGTTCACGAACCGGAACCGGGGGTTATCCAGGTTATGCCGGATGTTGGCGATTCCGCCCGTCGAAAGATTATCGATGATGCAGACTTCGTCGCCGCGCGCCAACAGCGCGTCCACCAGGTTGGAGCCGACGTACCCCGCGCCGCCCGTTACCAATGCCTTCATACTTAGTCCCCTCTATTGCCGTCGTCCACCGTGCCGGTGCGCGGCGGCAGAATGCTGCTCGTCGCCGCGGAGCGGTGGTACGGTCACCTGTTCTATCTTCGGATGGTG
>JAJFMS010000776.1 GCA_020696885.1 Armatimonadota bacterium
CAAACCGCTCGATCCGCTTCTCCAGCAGCAGCCCCACGACCCCTGCGGGGATGCTCCCCATGATGAGGTACGACAGCATCCGCTCCTCGGGGTCATCGCTCACCTTCCCCTGCTTCAGGATCCGACCGGCGGCTTTGAGCAGCTTCAGCCAGTCCTGCCAGAAATAGACCAGCACCGGAATGACGGTGCCGATCTGGATGAAGGTGTCGTAGGTGTGCGCGATCTCTTGCCGGGGCGGCGCGACGTTCAGAATCTGCGGTGCCAGGATGAGGTGGGCGGTACTACTGACCGGGATGAATTCAGTGAGCCCCTGAATGACCCCTAATACCAGCGACTGCTGGACGTTCAACTTCGACTTCCTTCCTGGAGAGGGGGGCCGGCGGCACGGACCGGAAGGGAGGTTCGTGCTTGTGCGGCCGGACGTAAAAGTGGTGGAACAACACCTTTACGATGGCCGCAATTGGTGCTGCTAGAAACATACCCCACATCCCGAAGAATTCGGCGCCGATTAGCAGCACGATGATGACCACCGCGGGGTGGAGGCGGATGCGATAGCCGATGAGCCGTGGCATCACGACTTTACTCTCCACCAGGTGCATCACCGTGAAGCCGATCAGCACGATCAACGCGCGCTCCCAACTGATGAGGGCGCAGAGGATCATGATCGGGATGCCGCCGAGGAGCGGTCCTACCACCGGGATCACCCGGGTGATGGCCGCCACGATCGCCATGGCCAGCGCGTACCGGATGCCCAGCACCGTCAGCATCAGCCACACGGTGACCCCGGCGATCACCGCCAGGATGAGCTGCCCGATGGCGTAGCTCTGGAGGATCCTCCCGCTCTGCCGGAGCACGTAGAGCGCGTCCCGCACCCGATGACGGGGCAGGCAGAGCATGAACTCGTTCTTGATCGGCCGGCTCTCCGTGAGGAAGGAGAACGCCAGCACCGGAATCAGGATGAGCTCCACCAGGTGGATGACGGAACTGGTGGTGCGGTGCAGCGCGTGCTGCGCCTGCTCCACCACGCGCGTGACCAGCAGCTTGAAGTCCTGGGCCTGAAGCCAGCCCTGGATCTCGGGCGGCAACTGCGCGTACCGCTCCTGCAGCCACGCGCTCCACCGCTGGATCTGCGCCTGGTGCTCGCTCCACTGCCCGCTGAAGATCGCGATCTCTTTGGCCAGCGGCTGGACGATCAGTACGGCCAGCCCCACCAGGCCGGCGGCAAGGAGCGTGAAGACGATGACGGCCGCTACCGGCCGGCGCGCGTGGCGGGGGAGCAGCCGGAACGGCGAGGTCCGGCACAGCCAGTCCACTACCGGCGCGGCCGTGAAGGCCACCATTGCCGCCAGCAGGACCACCACGATGATCGCCTGCATCCGGTAGAGCGCGTAGCCCACCGCGCCCGCGACGAAGATGCGCAGGAGCAGGCTCCAGACCGCAGCCAGCCAGGTATCCGGACGGACCCGTTTGATTTCGGCGCTCACGATTACCTGATTTCCGTCCATTGCGGACGCCTAAGCCCGGTTGCCGAAGTGATCCAGAAGCACAGAGACAATGCGTTCGGCCGCTTTTCCGTCGCCGTAGGGGTTGGCGGCGCGCGCCATCTGCTCGTAGGCGGCTCCGTCGGTCAGCAGTCGAAGGGCTTCGCCGACGATCGTTTCCGGCGAGGTCCCCACCAGCCGCGCCGTGCCGGCCGCTACGCCTTCGGGACGCTCGGTGGTCTCTCGCATCACGAGGATAGGTTTGCCGAGGGCAGGGCCTTCTTCCTGTATGCCGCCGCTGTCCGTAAGGATCAGGGTGCTGCGCTTCATCAGGTTCACCCAGGCCAGGTATTCCTGCGGCTCCACCAGCAGCACCCGCTCCTCGTGTTCCAGCCGCGCGCGGATCACGTCCCGCACCTGCGGGTTCTTGTGCATCTGGAACACCACCTGCACGTCCGGCAGCGTGCGCACGATCTGCCGCACCGACTCGCAGATGCGCTGGAGCGGCTCGCCCAGGTTCTCCCGGCGATGCGCGGTGACGGCCACCACGCGCAGGGGGCCGGACGTCACCCGGTCCAGCGCCTCTTCTTCGAACCGGTAGGGCCGCGACGCGGCTTCGAGCAGTGCGTCGATTACCGTGTTCCCGACCTGGTAGATCCGGTCCGGCGCCACGCCTTCCCGGCGCAGGTTCTCCGCGGACGTCTCCGTGGGCGCGAAGTGGAAGTCCGCCAGCGGCGCGGTAAGCCGCCGGTTGATCTCTTCGGGGAACGGATCGTACTTGTTGTCCGTGCGCAGGCCGGCTTCCACGTGCCCCACCGGGATCTGGTGGTAGAAGGCAGCCAGGCTGGCGACGAAGGTGGTGCTGGTATCGCCCTGGGCCAGCAGCACGTCCGGCTTGATCTCCGCCAGCAGCGGATCGAGCCGCTCCAGCACCCGGGAGGTGATCTGGGCCAGCGACTGCCCGGGCAGCATGATGTCGAGGTTATGGTCCGGCGTGATCCGGAAGACGTCCAGCACCTGCTGGAGCATCTCCCGGTGCTGGCCGGTGGAGATCACCACCTGGCGCACCTGCTGCGGGTGGCGCGCCAACTCCAGGATGACCGGCGCCATCTTCAGCGCGTCCGGCCGGGTGCCGACGATGGATGCTACGGAAAACACTCTCACTCCTTACCTTAACCGCCGGGAGCCCAGGGTGCGTCACTGCCGGCCTCGTGGGAGTGTCCTCACGCAGCAGAACGTTCCCTGCCGGTGACCGGCCCCTGAGCTGCTCCGCAGAACGCAGTCGTCAGGGGCGAACGGTCAACGCCATGAACGTGCCCACCGCCACCAGGCAGAGGCTGAGGCTGATGCCGTAGAGGATCAGCACCGTCTGGCGCTGGGAGTAGCCCAGGTCCAGCAGCCGGTGGTGGAGGTGGCTCTTGTCGGCCTTATAGATCGGCCGGCCCGCGCGCCACCGCTTCACGATGACCGTGGCGGTGTCGAAGATCGGGAGCGCCAGGATGAGGATCGGCACCACCATCGCGGCGGCCATCGGCACCTTGAACGCGCCCACCGTGGAGATGCCGCCGAGCAGGAAGCCCACCACCTGGGCGCCGCCGCCCATGAAGATCTTCGCCGGGTTGAAATTGAAGCGCAGGAAGCCGACCAGGCTGCCGAACAGCGCGGCGGCCAGGATCGTGAGAGCCGGCTGCTTGCTCCATGCCGCGAGCAGCGCCATGGAGATCGCGGCGATCGCACTGACCCCCGCGGCCAACCCGTCGATCCCGTCGATCCAGTTGACGGCGTTCGCCACGCCCACCAGCCAGAGGATGGTGACCGGGTAGCGGAGCCAGTCCAGGTCGATCATCCCCGGCCCGAACGGGTTGGAGAGGAACCGGATCTCCACGCCGAA
>JAJFMS010000777.1 GCA_020696885.1 Armatimonadota bacterium
CCGCAAGTTCACCGCCCCCTTCTTCCACGAGTTCGTGCTGGAGTGCCCGGAAGACGCGTCCGCGGTCGCGAAGCGCCTTAGCGAACAGGGAATTCTCGCCGGCTTCCCGTTGGGCGATTGCTACCCGGAGCTGCAGAACTGCCTCCTCATCGCCGTCACCGAGAAGCGCACGAAAGAAGAGGTCGACCGGTTCGCGGCGGCGCTCGCGGCTTAGGTGTTCGGTGTTCGGTGTTCGGTGTTCGGTGTTCGGTGTTCGGGTAGGGTAAGACCTCGGCCGCACTGTTCTGCGCCCTGAATCTTACTCTTACTCTTTCTCTTTCTCTGCCCTCGCACTCTGAGATTGCCCCTCTCCTACCAGGATTCACTCATGACCGAGCAACCCAGCGATGTCCGGGCGGCGGCCCTCCCCGTCGCAGGTGATCCGGCACTTCATCAAGATGAGCCAGCGCAACCACGCCATCGACGTGGGGTTCTACCCGCTCGGCTCCTGCACGATGAAGTACAACCCCAAGATCAACGAGGAAGTGGTCGCCTATCCCGGCATCCGGGATTGCCATCCCCTCCAGCCGGAAGACCAGGTCCAGGGCGAGCTGGCCCTCCTGTGGGCGCTGGAGCGGCTGCTCTGCGAGATCGGCGGGATGGACCGCGCCACGCTCCAGCCCACCGCCGGTGCCGCCGGCGAGTTCACCGGGCTGCTGATCATTCGCGCCTACCACCGGCATCGCGGCGAGGGTCATCGAGACACGGTGATCGTGCCGGACTCCTCCCACGGCACCAACCCGGCTACCGCCGCTCGCTGCGGCTTCAAGATCGTCTCCATCAAGTCCGATGCGCAGGGGCGCGTCGATCCGGAAGCGCTGCGCGCCGCCGTCAACGAGCGCACCGCGGCGATCATGCTCACGAACCCGAACACACTCGGGCTGTTCGAACAAGAGATCGTGGAGATCGCGGAGATCGTGCACGGCGCCGGCGGACTGCTCTACATGGACGGCGCCAACATGAACGCCATCCTCGGCGTCACGCGACCCGGCGACATGGGGTTCGACGTGATGCATTACAACCTGCACAAGACGATGTCCACGCCGCACGGCGGCGGGGGACCGGGCGCAGGCCCGGTGGCCGTTAAAGAGTTCCTGACCCCGTTCTTGCCCACGCCCACCGTAATCCGGGAGGGCGATCGCTACCGCTGGGAGCACGATCTCCCGCATTCCATCGGGAAGGTCCACAGCTTCCACGGCAACTTCGGCATCTCTGCCCGAGCGTACGCTTACGTCCGGAGCCAGGGCGCCGAGGGGCTGCGGGACATCGCGGAGACGGCGGTGCTCAACGCGAACTACCTGGCCGAGCAGCTAAAGGACCGCTTCCACTTCCCCAACGGCACCCGCTGCATGCACGAGTTCGTGCTGTCGGCAGACCGCCAGCGGCCGCACATCGGTAAGCCGGCGCTCGAGATCGCCAAGCGGTTGATGGACTTCGGCTTCTACCCGCCCACCATCTACTTCCCGCTCATCGTGAGCGAGGCGATGATGATCGAGCCGACCGAGACGGAGACTCCCGAGACACTAGAGGAGTTCGCCGCCGTGATGAACCGGATCGCCGGCGAGGCGGAGACCGACCCCGATCTCCTCCGCACGGCGCCGCACACCACCCCGGTCAGCCGGCTGGACGAGGTGGGCGCGGCTCGCGATCCGATCCTGGCCTTCAACTGCTGCGCCCCGGCCGTGTAGCCCCGGCTGCACTTCCGGTGGGCGCATCCGCTGCGGACTGGTATCCTCTTCGTGACCTGGCGCCTTTGTGCGTAGCCAGGCGGGGGAGGATCGAATGGTCGTAGGGGTTCCGACGGAGGTCAAGGCGGACGAGTACCGGGTGGCGCTGGTCACCGCCGGTGCCGAGGTGCTCACGCGAAACGGGCACCAGGTGCTGGTGCAGGCCGGCGCCGGCCTCGGCAGCGGGATCAGCGACGCCGAGTACGCCGCGCATGGCGCCGAGATCGTCGCGACCGCCGAGGAGGTCTGGGCCCGCAGCGAGCTGATCGTCAAGGTCAAGGAGCCGGTCCCCGCCGAGTATCCGCTGGTCCGCGCGGGCCAGGTGCTCTTCACCTACTTCCACTTCGCCGCCAACCCGGAGCTCACCCGGGCGATGCTGGACCGGGGCGCCGTCTGCATCGCCTACGAGACGATTCAGGAGACCGACGGCACGCTGCCGCTGCTGACCCCGATGAGCGAGGTCGCGGGCCGCATGGCGATCCAGGAAGGCGCGAAGTTCCTGGAGCGGCCCCAGGAAGGGCGTGGCATCCTGCTCTCCGGCGTGCCGGGCGTGCCTCCTGCCAACATCGTAATCCTGGGTGGGGGAGTAGTGGGGCTGAACGCGGCCAAGATCGCCGCCGGGATCGGGGCGCTGGTGACCATCCTGGACGTCAACGTGGAGCGGCTGCGGTACCTCGACGACGTGATGCCGCAGAACGTTTTCACGCTCTACTCCAACGCCTTCAACATCCGCAAGATGTTAGCCGAAGCGGATCTGCTCATCGGAGCCGTCCTGGTGCGCGGCGACCGAGCCCCGGTGCTGGTGACCCGCCCGATGCTGCAGCTCATGAAGCCGCGCGCCGTGATCGTAGACGTGGCGGTGGATCAGGGCGGCTGCGTGGAGACGATCCGCCCCACCACGCACAGCAACCCGATCTACCTGGTGGACGGCATCGTGCACTATGGGGTCGCCAACATGCCGGGCGCCGTGGCCGGCACGAGCACCTACGCGCTCACCAACGTCACCCTTCCGTACCTCAACCTGCTGGTAAACAAGGGCTGGCACCGGGCCCTCGCCGATAGCCAGGCCCTCTGCCGCGGCCTGAACGTGGCAAACGGCCACGTCACCTTCGAGCCGATCGCGGAGCTGTTCGACCTGCCCTACACGGACCCCAAGCACGCGCTGTGGTCGGAGTGATGGAGTAGTGGAGTGATGGAGTGATGGAGTGATGGGCGCCGCCCGCGTAGTATGGTACTTACCACCGTCGTAGCGACTATCCCATCTGCGTTCATCTGCGGCTAAGACCCCGGCGTGATCACGCCGCCAGCAGCATCTCGCGCGAAGCAAAGCGCAGCAGCGCGCGGTGCACTTCGTCGATGACCTCGTCGGGGGTCGAGGTGCCGGCGGTGAGCCCCACCGTTTCGGCGCCGTAGAGCCACTCCGGCTGCAGGTCGGCCACGGTCTCCACCTGGTAGGCACGCACGCCGTTCGCCTCGCAAGACCGCACGAGCTGTCGGGTGTTGTTGCTGTTGCGCCCGCCCACCACGATCACCACGTCGCAGGTATCGGCGAGGCGCTGGACCGCCTGCTGGCGCTCCTTGGTGGGCTGGCAGACCGTATCCACCCACTTGACCTCGGCCGCGGGATAGGCGCGGCGGATCTGCTGCACCAGCTCCCGGACCCGCTCCAGCGGCTGCGTGGTCTGGCTCACGATGCCCAGGCGGTCCCGACCCCGGAGCTGCTCGATCTCCTCCGCACTCTCGATCACCACCACCTCATCCAGGTCACCCACCAGGCCGCGG
>JAJFMS010000778.1 GCA_020696885.1 Armatimonadota bacterium
CGCTGCCGGCCGTTTCCCCGTTTCACCGTTTCCCCGTTTCCCCGTTTCACCGTTTCACCGTTTCCCCGTTTCCCCGTTTCCCTACTCCCGTCCCCACCACGCCAGCCCCGCCACGACCGCGCCTCCGATGAGCACCAGCAAGACGCTAAGCGCCGCGACCTTCGGCCCAGGCGCGAAGTGCAGGTAGTCGTAGATCCGGAACCCGATCGTGTCGCCGTCCGGGATGCGAAGCAGCGCCGTGGCATCGATCTCGCGGGCCGCCAGCACCCCCACGATGGTGCCGCCGGCCAGGGCGTAGGGTCGCACCACCGGCCACCCCACCGCTAGAAACTGGGTCACCGGGCCGGCTCCCAGCACTACCCCCTCGTCCAGGAGCTCCCGGTCGATGCGCTCCCACGCCGGCTGGACGCTCTTGTGCGCGAACGGAAAGAAGAGCGCCAGGTAGGTCCAGATCAGCCCCCCTACCGAGGTATAGAGCGTCCCCAGCGGTCCGGGACGGTTCATGATCTGAATCATCGCCACGCCCAGCAGCGAGGCCGGGAGTGCGTACGACAGCGTGAGCGCCAGATCCAGCGCGCCGCCCCGGCGCCGCAGCGTGCACCAGCCATAGGTCACCGCCAGGACCACCGCGAGCATGGCGGCGCAGCCCCCGGTGAGCAGGGTGTTGAGGAAGTGATCTTCGCTCTCCGCCCAGACGGCGGGGTACGTGGTCAGCGGCAGCGAGTAGCCGGCGAGCACGGCCAGCGGGAGCAGTATGGTCACGGCGAGCACCAGCCAGCAGCCCGCGCTGGCGGCCCCGGCGCCGCGCCGGAAAGGGATCAGCCCGACCCGCTCGCCGCCGGATGGGCCGAGGGCGGTCCGCGCCAGCAACCGGAGTTGAAGGAGCACCAGCGGCACTACCACCAGCAGCAGCGGCCCCGCGAACCGCGCCACCACCCCCGGATCACGCTCGAGCTGGAAGCGGTTCACGATCTCCACCGGGTAGGTGGTCACCCCCAGCGTGTTGGGCGCGCCGAAGTCCGCCAGCGCCAGCAAGAACACCAGCAGCGCCCCAGCCGGCACCGCACTCCAGAGCGCCGGCCGGGCCGTCCACGCCGCCGCCGCGGCGTCCGGCAGGTGGAGCCGAGCCGCATCATCCAGCACCCGAGGCACCGCGCGGGCCGCCAGGAACGTAAACCAGGCCACCACCGGCCAGTAGCAGAACGCCAGCACGGCCGCCGCCGCGGGCAGTGCGCCATGCACGGAAAGCGGCCCGCGAATCCAACCCGCGCCGAGGAGTGCAGTGTTCAGCGGACCATCCCGCGTGAGCAGCAGCTCCCAGGCAAGCGAGGCGCAATACGGTGGCAGCAGCAGCGGCAGCACGCTGCCGGCCAGAAGCACCCGGCGACCCGGCAGCCGGAACCGGGCCGTGAGCCAGCCAAACGGAAGACCCAGCAGCACCGCCCCCGCCGAGGTCAGCAGCGCCAGCCACAGGCTGCGCAGTAACAGGGACCAGGCCGTCGGATCCAGGAACCCGGGGGCGGGCTCCCCCAGCGTGCGGAGCGCGGCTGTCACCAGCCAGACCAGCGGGGGAAGCACCAGCACCGCCGCTGCCAGGCTGCCGGCAACGGCAACCACAGCGCTCCAGGGAGGTCTTTCGGACGATGGTTGGCTCAAAGGAGGTGGGGGTCAGCGGCGGGGGACGGAACCGGGGCTCCGCCCCACTGTCCGGAATACTAACGGATCTCCCGGTCTTGCAGTTCCGTACGATTTCCCGCGGCGGCGTGGCAATCTGGGAGGGCTGCGACATACCCGCCCCGGAGCTTCGACGCTTGGCAGGATCCATAATCGATCGGGATGGCCACGGGAGCAAAAAGCGCTCCCTCGCCATGACGGTCCTTTCGTTAACGACCTATCACCCCCAAGCTTCCATGTCATTGCGAAGCGCCCACCGCCCCAAGCGTTCTCCACCGCGCGTCCGTGGCGCTGTGGCAATCCCGAAGGTTGAGCAGCGAACCGCCCCGGCTCTTCGGCGCTTGGCAGGATCCGTGATCGTTCGGGATGGCCACCGGGCAAAAGACGCCCCCTCGCCATGACGATCCTTTCTTTGGCGAGCCGCCCGGTTACCGGATCTTCTGGTCCGGTAGCTCCGTGCGGATCCCCGCGTCCAGCGGCATCGGGTCTCGCTTCGGGTCGAGGCCGGTGGCCCGCATCAACCCGTCCAGCCGGGTGCGCAGCTCGCTCAGCGTCCGGGCGTGGGACCGGTCCTGCGAGAGGTTGACACGCTCCTCGGGATCGCGCTCCAGGTCGTACAGCTCCGGGAGGTGCCGGTCCGGCGAGCCGTCTCCGTGTGGGTAGCGGATGTATTTCCAGCGGTCCGTCCGCACCGCCCGGACGTTCGGGGTGTACGGAAACTGCTTCTCGTAGTTGTATTCGTAGAACCACGCCGAGCGCCAGTCGCGGTCTCCCTGGCGGACCAGCTTCACCCAGGAGCGGCCGTCACTCTCCGGCAGCGGCTTCGCCCGGCACAACTCCAGCAGGCTGGGCGCGAGGTCCGTGGTCAGGACCTGCTTGGAGATCGTTCTGCCGGGGGTCTTCCCGGTGAGGCCGGGGTAGCGTACCAGGATCGGGATGCGGATGCTCGCTTCGTGGGCGGTGCGCTTGTCCACCATCCCGTGCTCGCCTTCCAGCAGGCCGTTGTCACCGGAGAAGACGACCACCGTATTGTCGAGCTGACCGGTGCTCTCCAGGTGCGCCAGCACGCGGCCGACGCTGTCATCCACGCTCAGGATGGTGCCCCAGTAGCCCCGGACCATCCGCTCGAAGTCGGCGACCGCCTCTGGGCGATCGTCCGGAAACTGCTTGCGCCATTCGAAGAGCGGGCCGTAGATGCCGTGCCAGGTATAGCGGCGCTGGCGGACCCATTCCGGCTTCCCGTCCAGCTTGAAGGCGGTATCCGGATACGGGATCTTCACCCGGTCGAAGGCGTGCGCGTACTTCTCCTCCGGCGTGTAGAAGCTGTGCGGCGCCTTGTGCCCGATGCTCAGCGCCCACGGCTTACCGCCGTGATCTCGCTTCAGCCAGTCCAGGGCCATGTCCGTCACCACGGTGGTGTAGTAGCCCTTCACCGGCCGGGAGCCCGCGCCGCCCCTACGGGCGTCGCTTGCGGCGCCGTTCAGGTTCCACTCAGTGTCCCAGTACTTACCCTGCCCCTTGTGCGTGGCAAAGTAGTCGAAGCCGGGCCGTGGGGCGTCGTTCTCCTCGCCCATGTGCCACTTGCCGATGTAAGCGGTCTCGTAGCCGCTTTCTCGCAGGCGCGCCGGCCAGTGCGGGCGGGCGGCGGGCAGCTCCGTGAAGTTGTCCCGCACGCCGTGCCGATGCG
>JAJFMS010000779.1 GCA_020696885.1 Armatimonadota bacterium
GAGCGACACCTTGCCGTCTTCAGCCACCTCGACGATCGGGCTGATCGTCTCGAACAGCTTGAGCGCGCTCAGCGCCAGGTAGTCGTTCTGCAGGGTCTTGGTGTTGTAGAGCCCGCCGGCTTTCAGAGTCAGCGCCTTCTGCACGGCTTTCAGGTGCGTTTCGGCGTCCGGCGTGGCCCACTTGAACCTCACCTCCCCGATGGCCAGCTCGTGGATCACCAGGGCGACCTTCCCGTCCTTCGGGCCTTCGATATCGAACCGCGCCATGTAGCCCTGGTCCTGGTAGCGCCGAGAGACAGCCAGCAGGTCATCGTCCCAGCGGGACTTGGAGAACGGCTCACCGGACCGCGTCTTCGTGACCTTGAGCAGCTCCGCCAGCGGGATGGCCGTATTCCCACGGATGGAGACCTCCTTCAAAGCACCGGCCACCGGCGTCCGGCTAGGGACGAGCGCCGGTAGCCGTCCGGTGATCTTCGCTCCATCCCTGGGGACCCGCACTTCGCCGGTATCGGGGTCGAGCTCGATGCCTGCAGGCCCGGTCTCGCGGGGAGTCTTGAGCAGCAGCTCCACCAGCGCTCGGCGGTTCCTGCCCGCCGACGACGCCGACTCTTTCAGCAGCTTCTCCACGAGATGCAGGGTGCGCGAGTTCAACCGGTGGATAGCCACCGGATCGGCGCCCTGGGCGATGGAGGCTTTCGCCATCGCTTTGAGCTCCTGTTCGAACCGATGCAAGCCGGTTCTCATGTCGATGAGGTCTTGCCGGTCCCACTCTCGCAGCAGGCGCTGCTGCTCCTTCAGATTCTTCGGAACCGGAGCGCTCTGGAGAGACTTCAGCCTGGCCTCCCGTTCCGCCGCCAGTTGTCGCTCTA
Organism: Armatimonadota bacterium; assembly: GCA_020696885.1. The sequence continues at coordinate 870 of JAJFMS010000779.1, forward strand.
ACGCCAGGATCCGGGAGAGCGTCGCGTCATCCAGCCCCACGACCGCTTTCTCGGCGGGTCTCTCGGCATGCGCGGCTTTCGGTCCCGGTTTGGAATCGGGCGTAGGGGCCACGCCACGGTCGCTTGCCCCGCTCGGTGGGGCGGTGGCGACCGGGGCGTCCTTTGCCGTTACTCGCCAGGGAAGTAGCCCCACGGCGAGCAAGGCGGAGAGCACCGCTCCGGCACGCCGGAAGCGCCGGGCTCGCGCCGAGGACGAAGGGTTCGAGGCAGTATCGCCAAGCATCTTCAGTCTCCTTTCGAGGGTCCGATAGGTGGGGGTAGCGCTGAGCACGCCGGCCGGAGCCGGGCCGGAGGCGGCCAGCCGCAGCAGGAGGCGACCGTAATCGGCGGGTTGTGCCGCGGTGAGGGTCAGGGTCTCCGCATCGCAGGCGGCTTCCCGGGCGACCGCCCATTCCCGGGCTCCGAGCCAGGCCAGCGGGTGAAAGAAGAACAGCACCTGCGCCAGCCCAGGCACCACGCTGAGCCAGAGGTCGCCGCGGCGGAGGTGGACGAGTTCGTGTACGAGCGCCATCCGGAGCTCGTCCGCCTCGTACGCTTCCAGAGCTTCCGCCGGCAGCAGCAAAGCGGGAGCGAGCGGACCGACCAGCATCGGCGCCCGTGCTGCCGACGAGACCAGGACCGGCGGCGTCCGCACCCCGGCCTCGGAGGCCAGGCGCGCCACCTCGGCCTGCAGGTCCGGCGCCTCCACCGGCCGCGCCGCTCGCCGCAGCCGCTGAATGCGGAGTAGAGTGCGGGTGGTAGCCCCGACCCGCACGAGCACCCCGATCGCCCACAAGGCAAGCAGCAGGTGCGATGGTTCCAGCCCGCGTGGCGCCGCGGCAGTCACGGGCGCCGGGTCGGCAGATATCGCATACCCGGTCGCCGGTGCCGAGAGCACGGGCATGACCTGCGGCGCCGGTTCCGGGTCCAGCAGCGGCAGGCTGAGTGGCGGCAGGTCGAGCAGGCCGACCAGGAGCCGGAGACATGCCAGCCACCAGAGCCAGCACTTCCAGTGCGCCGGCACGCGCGGCAGCACCCGGCAGAGCACCCACACCGCCGCGAGGAAGAGACCGCCCTGCCAGGTGGCGCGCCACAGCAGCTCCAGCCACGCGGCGGGCTGGAATGCCGTCATGGCTGCTCCTCCTGGCGCTCCTCCAGTTCGTCGATCACGCGCCGCAGGGCTGCGACCTCCTGGGACGAGAGCCCCTCCGCATCCGAGAGGTATGCGACGAACGGCGTGAGCGAGCCGCCCAGGGTGCGCTCCACGAACTGCGCGACGAGGGTGCGCAGCACCTCGTTCTCCGGGAGGCGCGGGCGGTACGCGAACCCCTTGCGCCCCGGCTCCATCCGCCGCGTGAGATAGCCCTTCTCCCGCAGGCGCTCCATCATCACCTGCACGGTGGAGCGGGTGAGCCCCAACGGCTCGCCCCACTGCTCCGCCACCTCTCCCACCGAAACCGGCGCCCGGTCCGATACGAACCGGAGCACCTCCAACTCTCTCTCCCCCAACGGTGGACGTTCCATGCGAAGACCTCTCAATTTTAGTGACGGCTGTCGTTAAAACATATGACGACAGTTGTCGCTAAAGGTTTCGGCGACTTTCTGACAGGGCGGCGGGAGAAGCCAGAGAGCCGTAGCATAGCGCCTCGTGCGCGTGGAAGGTTCGACGCTCCTATGGGCGCACGTCCCACTGCGGCCTTCGGCCTCGTCCATCGTTGTCGGCAGGCGAAGGTACTGCTGCCCGGGGGGCGGTCCAACTCACCACGCGCACGAGGGGCTATGCTACGGCTTCTAATTCTCGGCCGCGGGCTCGGGCGGCCTCGGTTTGCTCATCACGAACGGCTCCCACAGGTCGTTCTTCACCCAGGTCTGGACCAGGACCCCAGGGCGCAGGCTGCTGAAGCCGATCATGAAGTGGCTGGCGCTCAGCCGCGCGGTCAGCTCCTCGTCGAAGTCGGACGACGAGAGGATGATCGGGGTCCGGGTCAGCCGCGCCTCCGCTTCGTCGGGCACCTTGCCGGTCCAATAGCCCACGTGCTTCAGCCGGCGCAGGTACCACGGCAGCGGCCAGTGATAGTCGTCAGCGAAAACCACCTGGGCTACGGTCTCGTCCTTCCGGGGGCTGAACGCTGCCAGCTCGTTGATCCGCGCTTCGATCTCCACGACCCCTCGCTGCGGCTGCGCGTAGGCGTACGGGCCGGTGTTGTCGTCCCGGTAGTGGAAGGTAGTCCGCTGGGACTGCCAGGCGAGGTGCCCCGCTCCCGCCAGCAGCAGCACCGGCACCGCGGCCCTTGCCGGAGTCGGGCGCAGTAGTGAGAGGAGGGCGGCGGCGCCGAGGCCCGCTAGCAAGACGAAGCCGAGGTGGAAGCTGAGCAGGTTCCAGGGAGTCTTGTAGGGGATGGCGCTGTAGATCCCGGCCAGCGCGACGCTATAGACCAGCGCGAACCGCG
>JAJFMS010000780.1 GCA_020696885.1 Armatimonadota bacterium
GGTGCTGCGGTCGTAGTCGCGGTCTCGCTCATCGCGGGTGCGATCGTAGTTCCGGTCGTAGTCGCGCTCGTCGCGGTCACGATCGTAGTCCCGTTCGCGGTCCACTCGGGAGTCATAGCGCTCGTCGCGGTCCAGGTCTCGATCCCGGTCGCTTCGCGAGTAGGACGCGTAGCGGAACTCGTCGCTGTCGCGGAAGGCGACCTGACCGTGCACCCGCACGCCGAACTCGGTGCCTTTGGACAACTCCACGTCGGAGTAGCTGCCGCGCTTCTTGTCCTTGTTCAGGTATTCGTAGGCGGCGCCGCCGAGTGCGCCCAGGAGCGCGCCCTTCAACAGGTCCCCGCTGTCGCCCAGCACGGTCGCCAGCACAGCGCCGCCGGCCGCGCCGTAGCCGATCCACTTGGTGCCGAACTTGTTGGACTTGGTCCCGCGGGACACGAGGCGTCCGTTGGTGGTGCGGCTCACGTCGTCCTCGCTCAAGCCGGCCAGGGTGCCGTTCACGGCGATCACGCCGCCGTTGGGAAGGAACGCGCGGTGGACCTTCATGGTCAGCTCACCCGGGCGGCCCTTGTCGGCGCGTCGCACGTCGAGGATGGAGCCTTCGAAGCGCGTGCGCTCCGGAAAGCCGCTGCGGTCTCGCTCGCTGAGCTGCGCGGTAAAGAGGTCGCCGGCGCGGGCGGTGCGGCTGTTGACGCTCTCCGCCAGGGTAAGGCGGACCACGGTGTCGGTGGGCACGTAGCGCATCGAGCGCGTGGTCTGCGCCTGCACGGCGGTCGAGAGGGCCAACGCGGCGATCATGGTGGACGCTACGGTCCGGACTACATTCTGCTTCATTACCTACCTCCGAGTCCGCGCCCCACTGCACTCCGGCGCTTACTCCGAGAAGGACCCATGTGCACTCCGGCCGGTTCCCGCCGATTTTTGATCACCGCGTACGCGTCAGCTCTCGGAGGCAGTGCGCCGAGTGATAGCCGAAACACGCTGCCGCACACTCGTCTGAATGAGCCGGCTGGTGGAGCATGGAGTGCGATTCGTCACCGTGAACTGGCCGACCTATTACGCCTGGGACCAGCACGGTAGCATCGAAGGCGCGATCAAGAGCACAGGCGGCACGCTGGATCTCGCGTTCTCCGCGCTACTCCAGGACCTCCGCGACCGGGGGATGCTGGAGCGTACCCTGGTGATGGTGATGGGCGAGTTCGGACGCACCCCGCGCATCAACGCCAGCGCGGGACGCGATCACTGGGTGAACGTGATGAGCGTGCTGATGGCCGGCGCCCGCATCCGCGGTGGTCAGGTCTACGGCAGCAGCACTACGGACGGCTACCCGGACGACAAGCCGCTCCACGCTCGCGACATGGTGGCCACCGCCTACGCAGCGCTGGGCATCAGCCCGGAAGCCCTGCTGGACACCGTTATCGGGCGCCCGATCAACGTGCTCCCGGAGTCGCAGGCGGTTTCCCACCTCCTCCGCTAGCCGCCGGCCCCCGGGGTTCCCTGCCATTCGACGGCGGGCAGGGTTCTCCGCAGCCCCTCCTGCGCGAACTCGGAGCGGCGGAATGGCTCCTCCAACTCCGTGCCCGGAATCAACCGGCGAAGCACCGGGGAAAGCAGCACAGTGCTGAAGACGCACATCAGCACGAGCATGCAGTAGACCGGGGTTGGGATCGCGCCCATCTGCAGGCCCACGTTTGCGGCGATGAGCCCCATCAACCCCCGCGTGTTCATCATGATGCCCACGCAGGCGGCCTCGCGGCCGGCCAGGCCGCTGAAGCGCGCCGCCACCCCGCAGCCGACGAACTTGCCCAGGAACGACGCCACCAGCAGCGCCGCCAGGAATCCCCACATCACCCCGGTTCCCAGGGTGCCCATATCGGTGTGCAGGCCGGTGAACGTAAAGTAGATCGGGAGGAAGAAGGCGGTCACGAAGTCCTTCAGCCGCTGGAACACGGCTTCCCGAAACGCCTGCTGGTCGTAGAGCACCGCTCCGAGCACAAACGCCCCGAAGATCGAGAAGATCCCGATCAGGTTCGTAATCGCGGCGCAGGCGAACATCACCACGAACACCAGCGCCAGCCCGTTCAGGCTGAGCTGCCCCTTCTGCCGGCGCATCTCGCCCCGGATCCAGCGGATGAGCAGCGGGCGCACTACCAGCACCATCACCCCGCCGAACACTAGCGTCAGCAGAACCATCCGCGCTGCTGCCAGGGGATCGAACTTCGATCCGACGATGGCGGCTACCGCGGCCAGCAACACCCACCCCAGCGCGTCGTCGATCGCGGCGGAGGTGATGGTGAGCGTGCCGATCTGGGTGCGCTGGATGTTGAACTCCACCAGCACGCGGCCCAGCACCGGGATGGCCGTGATGGAGTGCGCCGTGGCAATGAAGAGCGAGAAGCCGGTGGGGTTGACGCCCGGGAAATAGGGCTGCATCCAGTGGGCCAGGGCGAGCCCCAGCGCGAACGGTAGCGCGATGCCGCTAATGGCCACTACCGCCGCGGTCTTCCCGTGGCTGCGGATGTGGCCGAAGTCGAACTCGAGCCCGATGAGGAAGAGCAGCAGGATCAGCCCGATCTGGCTGATGATGTTGATCACCCCGCTGGTGGAGGCCGGGAACAGCGCCTCACTGAAGGTGGGCAGCAGCCGTCCCAGCACGGAGGGACCGAGGAGGAGCCCGGCCAGCACCTCCCCCACCACCATCGGGTGCCCCAGGCGGCGGCTGAGGATCCCGGCCAGGCGCGCTACGGCGATGATCACCACGAGCTGCAGGATCACCGCCAGCAGCACCGCTTCCGTCTTGTGGGCGTCACTCATAATCGTACCGGGATGCGGGGATGCGGGAAGGTCAGCGCCACTTGCTGGCGTCCGGCTCGTGGGGCGCGCGCGCGGATTTCAGGAGCCGGGTCAGCTCGAGGAGGTCGTCGCCGGCAAGGTGCCCGAGCTGGCGGAGGTGACAGGCTCGGACCTCCGCCGCGAGCCGGTTGAGGAGCTCAACTCCCGCATCGGTAATGCCGAGGTGCACCGCACGACGGTCGTCCGGGGAGCGCTCGCGCACCACGAGACCGCGGTCGTGCAGCCGGTCCACGAGCCGCGTGATATCCGGCGCGCGGGACACGAGCTGTCCCGCCAGCTCCAGCGTGGGAACCCGTTCCGGATGGGCCGCGCGGAGGAGCCGGAGCGCGTTGTACTGCTGCGCCGTGAGCTCGTGGCGGCTGAATAGCTCGTCCTCCAGCGCTCGGAGCAGGTCGTACGTGCGCCACAGGTTCAGGAACGCTTCCTGCTCCTCGGAGTCGAAGCGCTGGCGCCGGGCTGCGGCCTCGTCGGTCGGTGTCTTCATTAGGTAGAAGATACCTGTT
>JAJFMS010000781.1 GCA_020696885.1 Armatimonadota bacterium
GGCTGGACGGGCCGTTCTCCGCGTCGCCGGTGCTGATCGAGGGCCGGATCTTCCTGTTCAACGAATCCGGCAAGTCCGTGGTGCTGGAGCCGGGGCGGCAGTTCAAGAAGGTGGCCGAGAACCAGTTGGACGATGGCCTGATGGGCAGCCCCGCGGTGGCGGGGCGCTCACTCATCCTCCGCTCCAAGACCCATCTTTACTGCATCGAGTCACTCGGCGGGCAGGCACTCCGCTAACAGGCGCTCGACCTCAGCCGGCAGCGAGGGGCGTCCGGCGGCATTGATCCCGGTGCCGATGAACCGGGCGCGCACCACGGCGCGCTCGTCCGGCAGCCGGTAGATCGTCTGGATAAACGCAAACCGCAGCCGGGACACCCGCTCCATATCCAGCCCGACCACGAACCGGTCCCCGGGACGCAGCGGGAGCAGGTAGTCCAGCTCCGCGCGCACCAGCACCAGGTTCACCCCGGCGGCGGCGAGGGCCGCAAAGTCCACCCCGCGCGACTTCAGGAACACGTGCCGGCAATGCTCCAGGTAGTTCTGGTAGACCGCGTTGTTGACGATGCCCTGGAGGTCGCACTCGTAGTCGCGGACCTCGAACTCCAGCGTGAACAGGTGGCTCATCGGTGTTCGTCCAGTGGAAAACAAACCGGCCCGGCAACCTCGCTCCGGTTGAAGCGTGCTGCCGGACCAGTATAGACGCAGTGGGACGACCTGACGCCGCCCGGATCACGTGCTGCGTCAGGCGGGCTCGGGGACGGCCGCCGGCACTTCCTTCTTGGGCATTTGCACCGTCAGCGCCAGCACACCCAGCAGGAAGTAGGCGCCCGCCACGAACAGGAGCCCGCCCGTGAAGCCGAAGCCCAGGTCCTTCAACTTGCCCAGCGCGAAGCCGCCGAGGTAGCCGCCCAGGTTCCCGACTGAATTGATCATCGCGATCCCACCGGCGGCGGCACTGCCGGCCAGCACGGTGTTGGGGATGGCCCAGAACGGTCCGAGGGTGCCGGACATCCCGAACGGCGCCAGGACGAAGCCCACCAGCGCGAGCGTGCGCGCAGCTTCCTCCGGCAGCGGCGTCTTGCCCGAGAGCAAGATTGCGGCGAAGGCGATCCAGAAGGCGCCCCACATCGCGGCGAACGCCACGTGCCCCTTCCGCTCATGGGTGCGGTCCGAGCTCACGCCGATCACCACCAACCCGATCGCGGCGGCGATGTACGGAACGGCGACCATGAATCCAGTCATCTGGTCACTGACGTGGTAGGTGCCCTTCAGGATCGACGGCAGCCAGAAGGCGAAACCGTAGGAGCCGGTGGCCTGGGCGAAATAGATCGCGCAGAGCAGCCACACCTTCGGGCTCATCATCGCCGAGCCGAGGGTGGCGTGCTTGTGGCCCCCGGAGGCCCCTTCGTGCTCGAGGCGGGAGGTGATCCAGTCCCGCTCTTCAGGGGTCAGCCACTTGGCATCCTTCGGGCCGTTGGGGAGATAAACCAGCACCACAAAGCCCAGGAGACAGGCCGGCAGACCCTGGAGGAGGAAGAGCCACTGCCACCCCTCGAGACCGCCCATCCCGTGCATCCCCAGCAGCCAGCCGGAGAACGGCCCGCCCAGGATATTGGCGACGGCGGTGGCGGTCATGAACTTACCCACCGCTCGGGCGCGCTCCGCGGCCGGGAACCAGTAGGTGAGGTAAAGGATCATTCCCGGGAAGAAGCCCGCTTCCGCGAGGCCCAACGCAAAACGCATCCCGTAGAAAACCGGCACCGTCCGCACGAACATCATGGCCGCCGCCAGCAGGCCCCAGGTGATCATGATGCGGGCGATCCAGGGCCGGGCGCCCACCTTCTCCATGATCAGGTTGCTGGGAACCTCGAGGAGGAAGTACCCCAGGAAGAAGACGCCCATCCCTGCGCCGAACACCGTCTCGCTGAATGCCGGACCGAGGGCTTCCTGCATATGGAGCTTCGCGAAGCTCACGTTCACGCGGTCCAGATAGGCCACGATGTAGAGGATGAACATGAATGGGATGAGCCGCCACGTGATCTTGGACATCACGGCGCGCTCAGATGCTTTGTCCAGCATGAGGCTCCTTTGTCTTGTAATTTACAGCTGGGGTTCCTCGCCGCTTCGCGCGGTCGCGGCGAGACCGAGACCCGCAAATGTGGGGTGGCCCGGGGTGCAAAATGGGGTCGCTAATCGCCTGAACTAGCGGGAAAGCGACAAAACCAGCTTTACGGGTTCGCCGGAGAGGGGACCTGAACCTCCGCACCGAACGCCTGGGTAGTCGTTGTGCTTTTGTTCGCGAGCGGTGGGCGAGACCCAGTACCGCCGCGACAGGCTCCGAATGCGAGGTAATCAATGAAGCACGAGTTGCTTTCGCGCCGCCGGCTGCTTGGCGCAGGTATCACGAGCGCGGTCGCCCCGCTCTTCTCGCCCCTACTACTCGCACCCGGCGCCGCGGTGGCCGCAGAGGCTCCCGGCGACTCGTGGCGTGGGCTCAAGCTCGGCGTCGCCTCCTACACCCTTCGCAAGTTGCCCCTGGACGCCTGCATCACGGCCATCAAGCGAGCCGGCCTCAAGTATGTCTCCATCAAGGACTTCCACCTGCCGCTAACCAGCTCACCTGAGGAGCGTAAGGCCGTGGCCGGAAAGTTCCGTGACGCGGGGATCACGCCCCTCAGTTGCGGAGTGATCACCACGAAGAACGATGAGGCGAACGTCCGCGCGGCGTTCGAGTACGCCCGAGATGCCGGCATCCCCACGATCGTCGGCGCTCCGGATCCCGCGTCGCTGCCGATCCTGGACCGGATGGTGAAGGAGTTCGATATCCGGGTGGCCATCCACAACCACGGACCGGAGGACAAGCGGTTTCCGTCACCCTACGACGTCTGGAAGGCGGTGCAGCCGTTCGACAAGCGCATCGGCCTCTGCATCGACGTCGGGCACACCCGGCGGGCCGGTGTGGACCCCGCCGAGGCGATCCTGAAGACCCGCGAGCGGCTGTATGACATCCACCTGAAAGACGTCAGCAGCAGCGAGCCCAGCGGCAAGCCGGTGAAGGGCGGGCGCGGCGTGCTGGACCTGCCGTCCATCATGAGCGCGCTGTTGGAGATCCGCTTCCCGCACCTGATCGGCATCGAATACGAAGAGGACGCCGACGATCCACTGCCCGGCCTCTTCGAGACCATCGGCTACGTGCGCGGCGTGATGCTCAAAATGAAGGCGTAGGGCCGGGTTCGAGAAGCGTGGGCCACATTCCGGTGGGCGCGTGGCGCTTGAATGCGTTGGTTGCGCCCGGCGAATAACGAGTAATTCGTAATGCGTAAGGAGACCCTGATCAGGGTCTCCTTACGCAT
>JAJFMS010000782.1 GCA_020696885.1 Armatimonadota bacterium
CCAGGAGTTGATCCTGGCGTTGGAAGGGCAGGTCGGCGCCCATCAACGGTTCCTGCTGCGCCAGCAGTTGGACCATCTGGTGAGCTTGGAAGGCCTGATTGCCGCCGTGAGTGCGGAGATCGCCACCCGGCTCGCGCCGTATGAGGCCGCGTTGCAGCTCCTGGAAACCATCCCTGGAGTGGGGCGGCGGATTGCCGAGCAGTTGGTGGCGGAGATCGGGCTGGACCTGAGCCGGTTCCCGACCGCCGGGCATTTGGCTTCGTGGGCGGGCATGTGTCCGGGGCTCAATGAGAGCGCGGGCAAGAAACGGAGCGGAAAGACGCGGAAAGGAAGCCGCTGGCTGCGCAGCACGCTGGTAGAAGCGGCACGCGGCGGGGCGCGGACGAGAGGGAGCTACACGCAGGCGCAGTATGGGCGGCTCGCGGCACGCCGGGGCTCGCGTCGGGCGGCCGTGGCGGTAGGACACACGATCTTGACGGCGGCGTATTATATCCTCCGCGACGAAGTCGAATACCACGACTTGGGAGGCCAGTACTTCGAAGAGCGGGACCGCGAGGGGGTGATCCGCCGGTCGGTCGCACGGTTGAAAGCGTTAGGCTTGGAGGTCACGATCCGGGATCCGCAGACGCGTGACGACCTCGCGACTGCGAGCACAAGTGCCTGAGGCTAGCCACGCCCCAAACTAATTTCAGGGCAGTCCCGGAGGCATCCGGGCAGCACCTATTGTAGACGGCGATTGCAAGCGCGAAGCCGTGCCCGGATGTCTCCGGGACTCCGCGGCAATCATGCCGTAGCGGCCCGCATGACCTTTCAGGTACGAGAGGCCCAGCCGCCAGCCGACTCCCGCTTGCGCCGGCGCTTGGCGCCGTTGACGCCGTAGCCGCGGATCAGCTCCTCGCGGGAGAGCCAGACGTGGCGAGTCACCAGCGTGTCCAGGTGCTCCTTCACGCGCGCGGAGCCGTGGGCGTGATCGCGGGCCATCAGGAGGCGGTGCCACCAGGTGAACCAGCGCTCCACGTGCCGCTCTCGCACCGGCAACACCTCGAAGCCGTACCGGCCGATCCCCCGGTGAAACAGCGTGAGCGCGTGGACCGCCCGCACGCTCTGCAGGCGGGGGTCCTGCTCCAGCGCCTCCGCGAGGCGGGGGATGTCTCGATCGCCCAGCTTGATCAGGTCCAGGCCCATCCGCGCGGCGTCTCCGGTCTGGATCAGCGGCAGCAGCGCTTCCCGGCGGAAGTGGATCTCCAGCAGGGTATCCCCCTCCCGGATCACCGCGCCACACTGGAGCCGCACCTCCGGGCCGTGGTGCTGGAACAGATTGAACGCGAAGAGGCAGGACGGGTCCGAAGTGAGCGGCTCCATCCGGTAGACGCGTTGGAACCAGGCCTCGAGCAGGCGCCAGAAGAGGGGGAGCGGGCGGGGCTCAGTCATCTGCCGGCACCCCGGCCTGCGGCGCGGCGTAGAGCACGTCCGAGCGCAGCACGTACTTCCGGCCGGCGAGGAGGGGCCTTCCCTCGTGCCACCGCTCGTGGGCGAAGAATAGACCCAGACCGGTCTCGGGCACGATGCGGAGCTCCTGTAGCACGCGCTCGCCGTCTTCGTAGACGTAGTCGCTGAACACCGTTTCCCCGCCCTCACAGCCGTCGTTCAGGTAGACGAGGAAGGTGAACCGGCTCCGCGCTCCATTGGGGCCAGTTTCGATCCCGTCCCGGTGCCGCTTGAACCGCTGCCCGGGATCGTAGCGGTAGAAGCGGAAATGGTCCAGCAGGCCCACGGCGCGGGAGCCGTCGACTTCCTCCGACACGTGCTCGCGGACGCGCTCCCAGAGCAGGCGTGCCAGGTCCGGGTCGTCGAGCGCGACGCGGTCGTTGTTGCGGATCCCGGACACGATCTGGGGACCGGTAGGCAGTCGCACCGCGGCCGTATCGAACCCGTACTCCTCGGCCCGCGCGATCAGGTGGCGACACTCCTCGGGCGCCAGCACGGGGAAGAGGGTCCAGATATCCGAGGCAAGCCGGGAGAGGAGCATCGAAATACGGGGAGTTGAGCGGGCGATGGCGGCGAATCGATCACCGCTGAGGTTCTGTGAGATCCCTGTGACGTTCTTGTGTCGGTCCCTGGGTTACAATACCGGACCGATGCGCCTCACCAGAGAGTGGGGCGCAGGGATAGCTTTTCGATACCCCTCCGCGATGAGGGGTTAGGCCGGGACGTGGCGGAGGTGCGTCCCGGCCAATTTTTTTTGCAGGAAGGCCGGTCGCGCTGGGCGTGACCGGCCTTCAACGCCACGGGGCTACGGCTTGACGCCGGCCGACTCCAGCGTGACCGCGATGATCTTCACGGCGGGCAGGCGCGGCATCTCGATCCCGATGAGCGGTTTCAGCCGCTCCACCGGCAGCGAGTAGTGGTTGATGTAGCACCGCGTGGTGGGGTCGTCCCCGGTGGCGGTGTGCCGGTGCGGCACGCAGAACGCCACCCGCTCGCCGTGCTTGGGCGGATCGTTCCAGTGGGTGAAGGTGAGCTTCTTCGTCTCCTTCGTGCCGTCCGCGTAGCTGAGGATGAAGTCGCCGGACACGTTCTCCACGGTGGAGAGCGCCAGCAGGTGCACCGCGTTCCGCTCCTGCGCGCCGAAAACCAGCCGCTGCCCCTGGCAGGCCATCATGTTGGGCGTCTGGTTGTTCTTGGCGGGGTAGAGGAAGCAGACCCGGGAGGTGTTGATGTCGTTCAGCGGCTTCACCCAGAGGCCGCTGGGATAGAGCGGGCTGGGCGCCGGGCTGGTGCCTACGGACGGCCGCGACACGTAGGGCGGCAGGAACTCCGCGGGCAGCGAGTTGCCGCGCCCGTCGATGTTACCGTCGCCGCGGTCCACGTCCTGGCTCATGCCGTCCACGTTGTAGTAGGCCATCACCGGCAGCGGGGTGAAGGTGGGGCTGTAGACGTTCACCGGGATGACCAGGATGTCGTTGCCCTTGCTGGCGGCGGCGGTGCTGGCGTTGATCCCCTCGTGCTGGAAGTCGAACACGCAGTACATCGGGCCGAAGTAGAACGGCACGCGCACCGGCACGTCGCGCAGCACGGTGGGCTGGACCAGCATCTCCTTGTGGGTCTTCTTCTCGCCCTTCTTCGGCTTCTTCTTCTTGTCGTTATCCGGGAGCAGGATGCCGGCCAGGTCATCCGGCACATCCGTCTCGACCTTGGAGAACGGCGGCACGTCTTCTTCCAGCGGTAGGAGGTTGTCGTTCCAGGAGGCCTCGGTGCCGTCCATGTAATACCAGTGGACCACCACCTTGTCCCGGGTCTTCTTCCAGGTGTCCGGGCCGGAGTTGAAGAGGCCGACCGTGATCTTCTCG